>CAMQBP010000273.1 GCA_946999025.1 uncultured Prevotella sp.
GTTCAAGCCCATCTTGAAGCGCACAGAGCGGAAGTCCTATCAACGGGGTTTCCGCTCTTTTTGGTAAGAAAATATGAGGGCAGTGGCTGCTCCTTTGTATAGTGTGAGAAACGTAAAAATGTTGTGCCATCGCCGTCGCTTTAGGGAAGAATTCGATATCTATATAATACGGTCAGCCAAACGGCAACCCTATTATACTGCAGAAATGGGCTTACGGCCAATGCGTTGGAGAACACTTGTAAAGCTGTAAATGAAGCGTTGGGCATAACAGACGAAAACGAGAAGTTCACCTACACCCTTAAAATCGTTAGTGTTTAATAACGTTGTTCTTTATTGTCAATTTACCCTTAAAGAAGTTGCTTTGATAAACAGCTCAAATAATAATACTCTTTTTTATATCTCGCCACTCGCGCAAAGTCTTTTTCTGTAGGATTAGGCAGGCGAGATAAGTCCATGTTATGAGACAGATCAGATAATTTGACTGTCGTTGCAAGAGCATTTTTCCCTATATCACGAATATATGTTTCTCTATCTGGCGCATTATGATGATTGAGGAGTCGAAGAGCTATTGCAATTTCTTTTCTATCTTCTAAAGGTAACGGCTCTCTCAATTCTTCATTTAGCAAATCTAAAACCTCATCAACAGTATAAGGAGTGTCTTCACTGGCATCATGTAAGTATCCAACGACTTGTTCTTGCCATGTTGTACCCATTGATGCAACGGTAGATAAATGTCCATTATAGTAGTCGACTCCTGCTTTATCAACTTGTCCTTTGTGTAGTCGTTTTGCTAAACGTGCAGCCCCATTTATAATATGCTGCGATAGTTCTTTGCTATTCGCTGTGAGATATGCCCCGAAATATTGAACAGTTGAATCACTTTCACGTCCCGATACTTTTTTGCCAATAGCATTTTCAATTAAATCAAGCAGGCGTTTTGCTCTATCAACAATAAAAGCATCAAAATTATTGCTTTTGAGTAAAGTTGGATTTATGTTATGAGATTCTAAAGCAACATCTATCTTTTCTTCTGCAACTCCTTTATTACGTATGGTTTGAATGTACAGACTTGGAGCTTTTCCTCCAATAGAACGGTTAGTTGCTGCGTAAATAGGCGTCTTGTTTACTACGGAATTCCATTTTCTTGATGGTAATACTTCTTTTGTACAATATGCTTGTGGAAAAATATGGTGGATATCTGTAAACTCAGACAAATAATTGGCGATGCTCATGTCTTGTCCACTCATAAAATCTTTCGGGTGTTGCCTATTTATCAAAGCCATAACTCCTTTATAAGCGGCACTATTCCGTGTCTGAAGCCACAACAATCGAGTAGCATCAAAGTTCGCCCTTGTAACGGTTTCTGGGACATGATTTTCATCTTCCATCCAATCGAATATTCCAACAATATCTTGTGCAAACCGAGTCTCGTTGGCACTTCCATAAAGTTCACCGAATACTCCAGACCAGTACCATCGTTCCAGTAAATTCAGATTTTGCATTAAACTCAGTCTTTTCTCATTCGTATTATCATAAGCGAATATCGCGGCAAGAGGTATAAGTTGAGTGTTATAAGGAATATCAATTGATTTATAAATTCCTTGTTTAACCATAAAGTTAGCAGCACATGTAAAGCCCTGCTTCAAATCTTCAAGATGAGAAAAGAAATCGTCATACTCTAATTTCAGCACATCCTTTTTCTTGCAGGTAACAGTTTGTCGTTCACCTCTCTTCATTTTTAGATAAGATAGAAGGAGCGTCATAGAAGTGAGAAAGTTTGGTCCCGAAAGGTCTTTTAGTAAATTGTCTTTTCGTTTGTTAAGTTCTATTTTTAGCGTATCCCATTCTTCTCGAAGATTTTTGCTACCCGATGCGGCAAACTTTGCAGTAACGAGTTCGAAAACAGTGAGTGTAACACCACCAGTATTAACATTCTCAAATATTTGGCATACTGCTTCAGGTGTGGTGTCCTTGGCAAGAGTAATAACAGGAAGGGTATATTTCTTTAAAGGCTCTAAAATCTCTTGTTGAAACTTTTGGACAATAGGCATAGCTTCTTGTTTGTATTGGATTAATCCCCAAATCCAATTCATTGTGTCGGAAAAAGTTAAGTTCAAAGGAAACATTAGGTTTTTATACTCGTCTTCCCTCGTCCGCAAGTCAAGAATGATATCTCTGCCTATGTTTTCTGTTTTGATTTTATCCTCAGATATAGATATTATGGCATCTAATCGGTCTGCTTCCAGATCAATTGCCTTTTTTATATCCATATAATAGTATCTCTTGATGACACTTTCTTTGTCAGTATCTGTCCTTGTAATAACTGGAGCTTTGCTCATAAACACCTGGTAGAGCGTTGTGAGACGTTGTTGCCCATCCAACACCAAAGAGTCTGGCACTACACTTTGGTATTTCTTGTCCACTCCCTCAAATAGACGATATTTGAATTTTATGTCTGCATCCAAACTATAATCCAAAAACATTGCTGCTCCCATTGGAAATCCAGAAGTCAGACTTTCTAATAGTTTGCAAATTCTTGTATCATCCCAAACCCAACTACGTTGAAAATCGGGCAATTGACTTTTTCCATTAGCTACTGTCTGAAGTAATTCAGAAAGATTCGTGTCATTTGATTTAACTGCCATGTTCTTATACTGCTTATTTTTAGATGTTCTTTATCTTTCCGCTTTTTCATTTCCTACCTCTACAAGTATTAATTAGCTGCAAATATTTTTTATATTACAAAACGGAATGCAAGTCGTTAATAGGTGAAGCTTGCTTTTACAAAGATATACAAAAGAGGAAAGATTGTCTCTATTTTTTTTATGAAATTTTATTCTTGTAGTATATCATCAAACAATTTTCTTGGAAAATTGCTCAAAGTCCCTTAAAGAATAAAGATAAACTTTTTATTGAGATAACAAGGTAACAAAGTAAAGACGCTGCGCTAATTTTCTCTCATTCTCTCTTTAATTCTTTGTTCTTTTTGTGCGAAAATCACGGTTTTTATGTAAATTTGCAAGAGTACTATTATAAATAGGAAAGATATGACGACACTGGGATTTT
>CAMQBP010000274.1 GCA_946999025.1 uncultured Prevotella sp.
TTCATCGGATTGTTCTTGGGCAGCGTTCCTCCACCCACATGGTACACCTGACTGTCGGGAACACAATAGATATCACGGCCTCGTGAGCGCAAGCGCCAGCACAAATCTATCTCCTCACTATGGGCAAAGAAACGGCCATCCAGCCCTCCGGCCTCCCAATAATCGCGAGAACGAATCATCAGGCACGCACCCGTAGCCCACGCTATCTTGCAAGAATCATCATACTGACCATCATCATTTTCTACCGTCTGAAAGATACGGCCGCGACAGAACGGATAGCCATACCTGTCGATGAAGCCTCCGCAAGCGCCCGCATACTCAAATTGGTCGTGATCAAAAACTGACAACAGCTTGGGTTGACACGCTGCCACCTGCGGATGGGCGTCCATAAACTCAATGAGCGGTGTCAGCCAGTGGTGAGTTACTTCAATGTCGGAATTAAGCAATATGTAATACTCGGCATCGATATGGCCCAAAGCCTTGTTGTAGCCTTCAGCAAAGCCCCAATTACGATCCAGGACAATTTGCTTCACCATGGGGTAATGATGTGACAACCATGACATGGAATCATCGGTCGACGCATTGTCAGCAACAAAGATTTCGGCTTCATCGCGAGAATAATTGATGACGGAAGGGAGGTAGGTTGCCAACATCTTGGCTCCATTCCAGTTTAAAATGACAATTGCTACTTTCATATCATTGCTTTTAATGCAGAGCGGTCATGATTGAAGTCACCCAACTTGACCGTTATCAACTGGTTATCATATTCTTCTTTAGCCAATGTTGCAGGCAGTTCCACACGAATGTAGTTACGAGTGAAACCGTGCATGGCTCGGCCGCGATTAGCCTTCTCAAACAACACCTCAGCCTCCTGCCCCACATGCTTGGCATAAAAAGCATGCGTCTTTTCATCAGACAACTGTAAGAGACGCTTCGAGCGCAACTTCTTATCTCGCTCTGAAACGACGTAGGGAATGGACAGCGCACGGGTGCCGGGACGCTCGGAATAAGGGAAGACGTGTAGCTGAGTGATGTCCAGAGAACGGATGAAATCGTAGCTTTCTTGAAAGTATTCGGGCTTTTCACCTCGACAACCCACCATGACATCCACACCGATAAAGGCATGCGGCATCACCTCTTTAATATGGTGAATCTTATCGGCAAACAGCGAGGTGTCGTAATGACGATGCATCAATCTGAGCACTTCGTCAGACCCGCTCTGCAAAGGAATGTGGAAATGAGGCATGAAGGCCCTGGAATGCGCACAATAATCAATCAACTCATCGGCCATCAAATCGGGTTCCAAGCTGGAAATACGAAATCGACGGATGCCCTCCACCTGATCAAGTGCCTTGACAAGGTCCAAAAAAGTCTCATCGGTTCTTTCGCCAAATTCGCCGATGTTGACACCCGTAAGCACGATTTCCTTCCCACCTTCTGCCGCAGCCTGCTCGGCCTGCTGGACCAAAGAAGCAATGGATGGATTGCGGGAGAAGCCGCGTGCAAAGGGTATGGTGCAATAGGTGCAAAAATAGTTGCAACCATCTTGTACTTTGAGGAAATATCTCGTGCGGTTACCTTTCGAACAAGAGGGCTGAAAGGTCTTGATGTCTTTCGTCTTGACCGACTGGAATGCATGCAGACCATCAGGCACGCCATCCCCCTGCTCGCTCAGTGCATTCCTGCGCAACCAGGCATCATTGAGATATTGCACTAAGTGGGCTTTCTCATTAGAGCCCAAGACCAGGTCCACACCCGGTATCTTGCTCACCGCTTCTGATTCAAGTTGTGCATAACACCCGGTGACAATGATAAACGCACCAGGGTTCTCTCGCACCATCCGACGAATGGCTTGCCTGCATTTATGGTCAGCAACTTCGGTTACCGAACAGGTGTTGATTAGGCAGATGTCAGCACGCTCACCCCTGTCAACGGTGCGCACGCCCAACTCTTGAAGCATCTTACCAAAAGTAGAAGTCTCGGAGAAATTCAGTTTACAACCCAGTGTATAATAGGAAGCGGTTTTACCTTGAAAAGCACTTGTATCAATCATCTAACCTTATTTAATATGGTATGCAAAATTAAAGAAAAAAGTTCAGATGGCTGTACATGGGCATCCAATTTGTCGTTTTCATGTCCTATTTTTGCAAACCAGAAGATAAGCCACAAATATTTAACATAATTTTAATATTTACAAATAAGTGATTATCAGGAAATTACAGAAAAGTTACAATTCAAAGCAAAAAAAAGACTAAAAAAAAGTATTGGGTATGGAAAAAAACCTTACCTTTGCAATGTTTTAATAAACAAATGATTGTTTTACAGATTTAAAAAGCAAAGAAATGAAGAAATTAGTTTTAATGTTCGTAGCTGTAGCAGCTATCTCATTCGCATCTTGTGGTAACAAAGCATCTCAGACAGAAGCTGCTGTTGACTCTTTGGAAGCATCTACCGACTCTTTGGTAGACTCTACAATGCAAGCTGCTGACTCTGCAGCCGCAGCAACTGTTGACTCTGCAACTGCAGCTGTTGACTCTGCAGCTCAGGCTCAGTAATCATTACGAACAAAATTGAGAGAACAACCATCACTCCTCGTGAGTGATGGTTTTTTTTGTATAAGTTTTTAAGTTTTTGAGTTATTGAGTTCTTGAGTTCTTGTATGGGTTGTGCGAAGAAGCATACTCAACAACTCAAAAACTCACCAACTCAAAAACTCACTAACTCAAAAACTTAAAAACTTAAAAACTTACTTGAACTCATCCCATGCCTTGATGTCAATGTCGTCCATCTTCAAGGTACAAAAGGCAGATATAAACGCACTGGCCAGCCTACTGTTGGTAATCAGCGGCACATTGAGATCAATGGCTGCGCGACGAATCTTGTAGCCATTGGTCAATTCACGTGGTGTAAGGTCTTTCGGAATGTTCACCACCATATCTATTTGATGTTCATGCAACAGTGTGAGAGCCTGCGGTTCATTTCCTTCATCGCTTGGCCAATATACCATGGTATTATCAATACCGTTTTCGTTGA
>CAMQBP010000275.1 GCA_946999025.1 uncultured Prevotella sp.
GGTCTTCAACGGTTTGCAACAAGCGGCATCTTTGCCACTCCCAGCGGTCTAATTTAGCTTCATAGTATCGTCCATGACTTTGCCACATGGCAATATGGCGGTTTGACAGACCGTATTTTGGCCGGTTATGAGTAGTGAGCTCTTGCACCAAAGGGGTGTCGCAAGTAGGTGCAAAGACCGCAGGTCTATTTTGAGCATGTATGCCAATGGTAAACAGCATACAACTTATATGTGCAGTAAGTATGGCAATTGCTTTCATATTGATGTACCAATGTTTGGGTTTGTTTTATCGTTATTTTCGTCGAATCAACAAGCAAAGTCCTAAGAAAGTAAACAATGCGTTGAAGATAAGTATCTCGTAGCTAAACTGATAGCCATTGAACCATTGCATGGAATGTTTGTCTAATATCAAACACAGCACAGGTGCAGCGATAGCCACCCATGGCACATAGCGGTCGTGTACTTGTTGTTTCATAATGATGCCAAAGGCGAACATGCCTAAGAGGGGACCGTAGGTGTAGCTGGCAAGGGTGTAGACGGCATCTACCACACTGGTGCTGTTCAAGATGTTGATGGCGATGATGACCACACCCATCAGGATGGCCATTCCAAGGTGTACACGCTGCCGCAGGCTTTTCACACGGTTCTCGCTCAGCGAGTGGCCACCTAAGATGTCGATTGTGAACGAGGTGGTGAGTGCTGTCAAGGCTGCTCCGGCAGCATTGTAGGCCGATGACGCCAAACCAACGATGAATAAGATGCCGACAATCATGGGAAGATAAGGCCCTGTGGCGATAGCTGGGAACAGTTTGTCACCTGTTTCTGACATCCCATGCTGTGCTGCGAAGAGGTACAGCAGCACGCCAAGCATCAAGAAAGCGGAAACCACCACAAACTGAAGAATGATGCTGAAAATCATGTTCTTTTGTGATTCCCTGCTGTTGCGGCAACTCAAGTTGCGTTGCATCATATCTTGGTCAAGTCCGTTGGTGGCAATCATCGTAAAGATGCCCGCCAAGAATTGTTTGAAGAAAAACTGCTTATCGTTGGGATCATCAAAAAACAACATCTTGCTCATGCTGCTTTGTCCAATCGCATGGAAAGTTCCAGTAAGCGAAAGCCCCATGTCTCGGGCGATGAAGTAAATACAGAGCGCCACCGAAATGATTAAACAACAGGTTTTGATGACATCTGCCCAAATCACCGATTTCACCCCTCCGCGATGCGTGTACAGCCATACGAAGCCCACAGAGATGAAAACATTGACAATGAACGGAATGCCCAGGGGCTCGAAAGCCAGCATCTGTAAGATAAAACACACCAGGAACAGGCGCACCGCCGCTCCCAACATCTTACTGATGAAGAAGAACCAGGCTCCCGTATGATAAGCCTTCAAGCCGAATCGGTTGCTCAGATATTCGTACACCGAGGTGAGCTTCATGCGATAGAACAATGGGGTTAAGACAAAGGCTATGATGAGTTGGCCGACGATGAATCCCATGACTAATTGCAAATAGCCAAACCCACTCTTGTACACCATGCCTGGAACCGAAACGTAGGTCACACCCGAAATGCTGGCGCCAATCATGGCAAAGGCTACAACATACCATTTAGATTGTCGACTGCCCGAGAAGAAATCGGAGTTGGCTGTCGTTGATTTTCTAAACGACACGGCGAGTTGTAGGATGAAATAGATACCTACGGTGATGAGAATGATGATGGCGTTCATGTGGAAAGGATGGTTTTAGTTCATTCGCTTATTCTTGGTAAAGTAGATAGGGCCGCCGTTGTTGCTTGAATTGTTCAACGTCTTTCTGCCACTTAGCTTTGATTGTATCAGCGTCACAGCCACTCATAATCATCTCTCTGATGTAGCCTACGCCTGCCAGTTTTTCAAAGAAAGGCGTGAAGAACTTGCTGCCTATGTTTAGGTTGCGATATGCGTTGATGACATACGACAGGTCTACTCCTCTTCGCTGTATGAGTGCGGTGTCTGCCTTGCTCAAGTCAACGCCATGACACGTCTTCCCTAATTGCGGCGGATTCTTGGCACCAGCCACGCTTTGCGGCGTGAAACTGTAGCCGTATCCCGTCATGTCTGGATGTCCGTATTGTTGAAAAGGCTTTGATGTGCCTCGTCCCAGACTCACATTCGTTCCCTCGAAGAAGCATGTGCTTGGGTAGAGATACACCGCCTGCATGTTGGGAAGGTTGGGCGAAGGTGGGATGGGTAGCTCATACCGTGTCTGGTGCGTGTAATTCTTGCAGGGGATGACGGTGAGCTTGCACTTTCGGTGGTTGCTCAGCCAGCCTTCTCCGTTAATCATTCGGGCCAGCTCACCCAAGGTCATTCCGTGAACGATGGGGATGGGTAGGGCACCCACGCCCGATTTGTACTTCATGTCCAGGATGGGGCCGTCTACATAAAAGCCATTCGGATTGGGACGATCTAAAACCAGTACCGGTGTCTTTACTTCCGCACAAGCGTCCATGAGTTTGAGCATGGATATATAATAGGTGTAGAACCGCAGTCCTACGTCTTGTATGTCCACCACCAAGATGTCGGCACTTTTGAGAACTTGCAGACTCGCTTTCCCCTCCTTACCGTTGTACAACGAGTAGATTGGAACGCCAGTTTGCGCGTCTACAGAGTTGGTGACATGCTCACCGGCATCGGCTGTTCCCCTGAATCCGTGTTCGGGCGATATCACGCCAATGACCTTCATTCGGTAGTTCACCATGATATCCAGCAAGTGTTGATTGCCCACCATGCCGGTATGGTTAGAGAACAAAACGATTTTCTTACCCTTTAGTAGCGGGAAATAAAGATGAGTTTGCTCGGCTCCGGTAACGACGTGTGATGTTGAGCACCAGCAGGTGGTGCTGAAAGTGCCTAAAAGCAGCAGTAGGGCAATCAGTTTTTTCATGTACTATGTTGATTTTTAGTTATGAGCAAAGATAGGTTATTTTTTTAGAATTAGAAATATAAAATCAGGAATATTCACTATTATTTGTATGATTTAACGCTTGATA
>CAMQBP010000276.1 GCA_946999025.1 uncultured Prevotella sp.
TACCAATGCGATAGTGGTATTCCTGTTCTACCGTATAGTTATCGTAATCATAGAAAGTATAATAGATGTCATACAATGATTCATCAAGAATGCCTGTTACCTTGATGGTGCTTTTGCCTTCAGACAGATACTGCTTAAATTGCTTGCGGAGAGCAGGGTCGAGTTTTACCCACTCATAGCTCATCACCTCATTGATGTCAATGGAGCAAAATACAATTCCATTATCTTGGTCAGAGATGGATAACTTGCCATGTGCAGCCAATGCCACCATCAAAAGCGGCATAAGTGTATCAGGTTTGTAGTTGTAATAGTTCTCGATGGAGTCGTAAAGTCTTTTGGAAAAGATGTTATTTGCCATATACATTAGGTTTGGTTATTTTATACTCCAAGTCGGCCATACTAACCAATCGTGTCTTTGTGATGGTTCCAGCTCTTTCGGGTAAGCCATGTAAAGCCGTCATTCTTCAAGATTACTGTGACTTCAACAAGGGCACCGACTCCTTCCTGGGCAAAGTTGAGTATGCGCTGGAATCCAGTCAAGTCAATCAGATTTTCAGCCAATACAGCCATTGTCTCAAGATTATAGAGTTCAAGCGCTTTTTTCCATTGACGCTGGTTCTGCTTCTTGTGGCCTTGAAGAGCACTGTTGACATGTTTCTTCAAGTCTTCGTCTTGTACCTCCATAAGTTTCCATTCGGTCATGAAGTCTTGGTTGCCCATTCCCACGTCAAATTCCTCAATGAAGTCTTCATTGTCTTTTGATTGAGAATTTACATCTGGAGGGCATCCTACTACATTGTCATCAGCTATTAGGATAGGGAACGACATAAACAGATTGAATTCATATTTTTCATGAATCCCCTGAAGAATGGAATTCGTAATATCATCCTGTACAAATGGGCAGATAGCTACAGCATGCTTATCATCAATGTGTACTTCTTTACGGAAATAATCATTTACGTGATTGTTAAAGCCTTCATAGGTTATTGCAGACAAGAGAGACGGATATTTTACTTCGGTACCTACCCCTGTAAACACAAGTTTCTCCAATCTGCCTCCTCTTGAATGGTGTTCGATATGTCTGATATATACAGTGTACAAGAATTCTTCCGTCACGACTTGTAGCAGGTTATTTGATTTTTTTGTAATTTTGGCGCCATATAAAAAACATAGCGAGATTACCAACTTTTTTCATCACTTTCTTATACCGAACTTAGGTTGATAGGTATAAAGGTACGAAAAATATCTGAAATACGCAAGACAACATGGACTTTTTTAGATGATTCCCAAGAAAAATATTACAGCGAGTTGGGTTGTTGAAGGCCCAAAATCGTTTAAGTCGCTTTTTTATAAAACATGGTGTCAGTTGTCAAGAAAATATAGTAAATTTGCAAATCGATTAACAAAATATTAACATATTTCTTATGAAAAAACAGATTCTCATGGCATTGGCCGCTACAATGGCCCTCTCTGCCCATGCGCAAGTAAAGATGCCTACATGGCTCAACAATGTGAAACTATCTGGCTATGGCATGACACAGTACAGATACAGTTCACAGAAGAATGCTGAATCTAACACTTTCAACATCCGTATGGTTCGACTGTCACTCGACGGCAGAATTGCGAACGATTTTTACTGGAAGACCCAAATCCAGTTCAACGGCAACACGACCAATCTTGGAAGCAGTCCACGTATCGTCGACGCTTTCGCTGAATGGCAGAAGACCGACTATTTAAGAATCAAGATGGGACAATTCAAGCGGCCATTCAGCTTTGAGAATCCGATGCATCCCATGGAGCAAGGCTTCATGAGCTATGCGCAATCCATACTCAAGTTGACTGGATTTAGCGACCGGGCAGGTGGCCATGCATCCAACGGCCGCGACATCGGTCTGCAGCTGCAAGGTGATTTCTTGAGCAACAGCCACGGACGCAAGCTGTTACACTACCAAGTAGGCGTGTTCAACGGACAAGGAATCAACGTCAAGGATGTGGATCAAAAGAAAGACATCATTGGTGGCCTGTGGGTAATGCCGGTCAAAGGCATGAGAATTGGTGCTTTCGGATGGACGGGTACTTACGCCCGAAAGGGAACATGGAACGTGCTTGACGACCAACATAACCCCATCACAACTACAGACGCCAGTGGCAAGACCGTGAACCAAACCCAATCGGGTGTTCGCTCCTTGAGACAAAACAGGTATGCCTTCTCTGCCGAATATCTCGTCAACGACTGGACATTCCGCTCTGAATACATTCATTCTACAGGTTTGAGTTTTACACAAACCTACCAGAACCCATCCAATGCCACCAATGCCAACATTAATTATAAGGCAGGTGACAAGGCCGATGGCGCTTATGCACTGGTGATGGCGCCAATAATCAAATCGAAATTACGGGTTAAAGCTCGCTATGACATGTACCGCCCAACTGGAGAATGGAATCAGTCGAAGACACAATATGAAGTTGGATGCAATTACTCATTCACCAAAAACATGTTGATCAGTGCCGAATACGCTTACACCAACGACCGCTCTTTGGCTGACGGAAACCATAATTACTCTGTCATAGATGTCCAAGTAGACTACAGATTTTAGACGCAACAATAGACGCGTCACCAGTTGTGCTTCCCTCTACAAAAGTATTTCTTTTGGTAGGAAGCAGAGATTGGAAGGTCATGTCTTCGAAGAAAGAGACAAATCGTATAACGAACGAGCTTCTCCAGCATGACCTTCCATCTGCATCGATGAAGTCTGATTCTCAGTTGCAGCAGGTACAAAGTCTTATAACGTGTAAAGCTGCAAATTGAGTGTTGAACTGAACATCCCCCTCCTTGTTGAAGAAGACTTCAAGAAATGGATGCGTTACAGGGGGAAGGTAAGCATGATGACTTATTTGACACATTAGATCAAATCTGTCGTTTCCGAAACTTACATTGATTGTTCTTTAGAAGCTGTCCAAAGGTTTTAACGGACAGTTTCCTTTGTTACAAGGCAAAAC
>CAMQBP010000277.1 GCA_946999025.1 uncultured Prevotella sp.
CAAAATCCAGTTCGCCAGCTGCCTGAAAAGGTTGTTGATTTTTTCGATTTTCATTGTTGTTTTTATTTTGATGATTGATGATATGATATTCTGGTCTTGGCGAAGCCGCAATAATGAACAATGTTCCGATTTGTTCAAAAAAAAAGCGCACCGCTCATTGCCTGAACGGTGCGCCTTGCATGGGCTGGCAGCTTCCTGCTGCCTGATATGTCGTTTTCTCCTTGTCATGTCATGATGGTTGTTGATGGCGACAAAGGTAAGGATAAAGACCGGGACGGACAATACCCAATAATGGGTATTTGTGCCGCCCCGTGCGGGCAGATGAAAAAAAAACACACGCTCTTTCATTTAAGGATATTGTTGTTGATACTGAAGGACATGATAGTTTTTGACAACAAACGACCCTTTTAAATGAAAGAGCCGTGCAAAAAACAGGCTGAACGCTTGGAACTATTGGATAATTTTCGTATCTTTACCCACGATATATCAACTCCGTGGCTCGCACCACGTTATAAGCAATGTGCAGCGTGTGTAAAATGCAAAACTTTTTTGATGACAGCGTGATTTTTCCGACAGATTATTTGGCAGTTCCAAATAATTTGCTAACACACACACACACACACACACACACAGGCTAACCGCCGGTCAACTCTTTTTTTTACATACGAATACGCGCGCGAGGCGCACGCATGGAAACATAGGCAGGACGGGGATTTCACGGGAATTCCTCTCCTGCTTTCTTAGTATCCGCTCGCCAAGCGGATAAAGCTCGCATAAGCAAGCGTCAGCAATAGACGTTTCTCAAATATAATCATTATTTAAAGAATAATATCAAAGAACGATCAAAATGAAAAAGAAAAAGTATTTTACACCCAATGTTGAAATCGTTTCCACGGAAATGCAACAGAACCTGCTCGCCGGCAGCGGAATAAAGAGTTCGATGGACGGCGATGACAGCGACTGGGAGGTTGTAGACGACAGCGAAACATCAAGTTCAGCACGAAACGCGACTGGGTTGAGCAAGTCCTTCAACAGCGACTGGGAAATCGAGTGGTAGGCGGAAGTAGCTTACAGGAAAGCGACTACGAAACAAAAGTATCAAACGACAAAAATGATTAAGAAAAACAGTATGAAAGCAATCAAAGCAATGAGACAGGCAGCGGTGACCGTAACGGCAGCCGTGGCGCTTGCACTGACCGGGTGCACCGGACAGGAAGACTTCATCGACGGCGGCGATACACCAGCACAGGGCGTAACGCTCACCGTGACCGCCTCGACTGGCGTGGCGAACCCCGACGGCACGCGTGCCAACCTCACCGAGGGCGACAGCAAGAATCCGTGGCTATGGGAAAAAGACGACAACCTGCTCGTGGTGAACGCTGACGGCAAAGCCCTCGGCATCATCACGCTCAAGGAAGGCATAGGCGAGGAGAAGGGCGTGTTCGAAGGCCCCGTAAACGGGTTGACAGCTGGACAAAAGGTTCGCATATTCTACCTCGGCCCCAACACGAATACATCCCGCATCGTGGACGGCAAGATTATGTTCGACTTCTCTACGCTCGACGGCAAGCGCGAATCGCTGAAAAGCCTCTGCGCCCTTAACGCAGAAGGAACGGTGAAGATAGACGGCAACAAGGCGGGCATACTGGGCGACGTGACACTCAAGAACGCCTTCGCCGCAGCCCACTTCAGCGTCAAGGGCAACGGAGACACGCGCCTGGGCAATAAATACCAAAAACTCGTGGTACACGGTGACGTACCCCTGCAGGCCACCGTCAACGCGGCAAGCGGAGACATTGAGAACACCGTCATGGCGGGAAGGGAGAGCAACGTGCGTTCGGGGTTTGTATTCACGTCGACCGTGACTGATGCGCCCTTTGACATTTACCTCCCTCTGGTGCCCAACGAGGCAGCGACCGACAAAGCCACGATCTCCTTCGACATCTACACCGACAAGCAAACCTCCAAAGAAATCGTCTCCGCCGGAGCCGTATCAGCGAAGGTAGGCAAAAGCGCCGACGCCTTCGTGCGCAAAGCCAATGGCACCCTATCCGAGTTCACCGTGAGCAAATATGGCACGAAGGTCAACTTCACCGACGGCAACCTGCAGTACATGATGCCTAAGATGGTATATTCACTCTCCGTGCGCAAGCACATCAAGCCCAACACCCTCTACCGCAAGGGCAAGGACCAACCACTAGCGCTGGAAGCCACGTACAACGTGCTGAAGGGATACTACCGACTCGCCCCCGAGCAGTGGAGCGTGGTGGCCCCCACCGACTACACGAACCCCAACGGCTACTTCGGCATCTACACCTGTGTGAAGGACAATAACGACGCATGGAACGTGAGCTGCACCGACAACCCCGTGTTCGACATGTTCTTCTTCGGAAAACCAGAACAACCCACCCTCGTCGACACGCGCAGTGGCAAATACTTCCTGCCCACAAATAGCACAGAGTACAAGGGCACGGAGCAAGACTGGACCAAATACGCGATGCTGAGCGACAGCAACGACCCATTAGTAACCCTCAGCTTGATCGAGTGGCAGTACCTGTTCGACGTGCGCAAATTTCCTGACGACGCCAGCACGCCTGCCTTCGCCCTCGCGTTCCTCGACCTCAACGGCAACGGTAAAGTGGAGAAAGATGTGGACCAGGCTGGAATCGTGATATTCCCCGATGGAATGAACAAGTCGACTGCAATGTCGCTCTTCACCGCACCGAATAAGTGGACTTTCGGCCCGAATAGAACCCTCGCCACCGACGGGCCGACCGGCAATGGGAGCAAGATCCTCAAGATGGAAGCCGTCACCGAGAAGGGCTGCCTCTTCTTGCCCTTTGTCGGATGGAACGCAGGCCAACAAAATGGCAAATGCAAGATAGATCAGATAGGCCGCCACTTCAACTACTGGACCTCCACGTCCGACGGTGCTTTGATACCGGGGAACGTGTCAATGATCCACTA
>CAMQBP010000278.1 GCA_946999025.1 uncultured Prevotella sp.
GCTTGCAAAGATTTAATGTTCAGGTAGGACAAGAGGTGTTGGTGTCGTTTGACATCGATGCTCATGAATATAATGGCCGCTGGTTCAATAGCATCCGTGCTTTCGATGTACGTCAAGTTGATCCTGCTACGTACGGTGTGCAGGGAGCGCCGGTGCCACCAGTCAGTGGCAATGACGCGGCTACTCAGCAGGCTGCTCCACAGCAAGGTGGAGCACAAGCTCCATTTCCGCCACAGTCTGAAACGGCAGAAGATAATGCCGACGACTTGCCATTCTGATGTCATCAGTCATTTTTTATCATATAAAAAAGAGGGTATGTCTATAGATGGACATATCCACTTTTTTTGAGAACCCGCGGTTTGAATATTGTCTGTTGACTGAAAGCCCCTCAATAAGTCCTATCATCGCAAATTGCATAGCGCAAGGAAAGGGTCTTCATCGGGAGGTGGAGGCTGGCTGCAACTTTCTGACTTAACTAACTGAAACTTCACATCAGACTTTTCAACGTGGGTGAGTGCACATTTGTGGACTTGCTTTTGATGAAGTTTTAGGTGGAGCTTTTTCTTTTTCAGCCATTCTTTCTTCCGCTCCTCGTAATCTCTTCTTTTACGTTCCAGATAGTTGTCTGCCATGACTTATTTAAAGTGTGAGTAGATGACAGACAGCGTTTGCTTGTTTGAGCCGCCAAAGAGTTTAGTGCCTGACAGTGACATGTCGTGTACAACATTGGTTAGAATCTGTGTCTGGTTGAAGTTGTAATAGGACGTAGTCACTGGTATGACAACCAGTTTGTTCCAATCTTCCGACTGTTTTCCTGCAGCCTTGTTGCGCGCCATGACCTTGATGACACTTCCAATGTTATTGAAGGTATAACCATTGTTGGCTCTGTCGTATGTCGCGAGGAAAGAAGTTTTGTAGTCGGCTACACGTTTATGTTCAAAGAATGTATATAAGCTGTCTTTCTGAATCAGTAACAGTGTCTTAGGAATGTCCAAGGTGAACTTGGAATTTACCTCGTTGTTGATTCGTTTCAAATGAATTTTTGCAGCGTTGATAGAATCTTTTTCGTGCCCTTTGCATATCTCTTCAACAGGGATTGTGATTTCCGTGAAGATGCCGGCAGGTGATTTTAGGTAAGTGTTGTTCTTGTCACTCACCAACTCGTTAATCGTCTTTCGGTCGTTCACCATGGTTGATGTCTGCAACACTTCTTCGGTACCAGAGAATGAAGCTGTTCCTGTATAGGT
Organism: uncultured Prevotella sp.; assembly: GCA_946999025.1. Lineage (GTDB taxonomy): Bacteria > Bacteroidota > Bacteroidia > Bacteroidales > Bacteroidaceae > Prevotella. Next base: position 1,248 of record CAMQBP010000278.1, read on the forward strand.
GCTATCTTTATTAGCGAACCTGAAATAAACGTTCAGTTGTGTCCTGAATATGTAGGCCATCGATCCTAACCCACTGACATGTTTGAAGTAGAATCCTGGCACAACATGCTGTGTGAATGTCATGGAATTCTTGAAATATTCAGGATGCTGATAATATTGGTTTAGGATATAGGTACCATAGTTCTTATATCTTTTTCCGTTTTTGTCAGTGTATGGCTGGTTCAGCTTGACTTTGATGTGATTCGTGTAGTTCTTGTCCCATCGGGTCTTTTCACTGATTTGTTGGTCTGTCAGCGTGTAAACCTTTTCCACTTGTAACCCATTTGCGCCGATATACCCATTTTCTATGGGATCAAAATTAGAATAATAGGTGTTGGCTTCGCTCATGGGTTTACTCATTTCGTAAGCAGTTAGCTTCATTGGTGCCAGTGAGTCACCATAGAATTTGTCGTAGTACAATCTGAGTTCACATGAATCTGCCACAATCATTCCGTCTTCTTTGTTGACCATTTTGTCAGCATCAGGAAATTGATAGTTTTCCTGAATGTGGAATTGAGTCATGAAATTGCCTGTGATGTATCCCCCTGTTTCCGGGTCTCTAATCTTTCCCAAGTAACCAAGGGTGTTTCTTGACAACACCGAATCAGCTGCGATGGAACGTGTAGAAACCATGAAGGTGTCGGTTGAAATCTGTAGTTTGTCCAATGAGTTGGTCAATGATATGCCCACATTGTCAGTCGTATCGTCACATGCCGTGAACATGAGTGCGGCAAATGCAAGAATTGCAATAAACTTATTTCTCATTTGTGTTTAAGCTGTTATATTTGCTGTAAACGAATCTGTTAGTGCTTCAGGATGTATTTTTGTCACTCAAACGAGCTTATTTCTGTAGAACAAGATCATAGAACTCTTGATAGGCCTTGGTGAAATCACTTCCAGGATATTTCAAGAATGGCAGTTCTTTGTCTGCACAGTACTTCAATAACTTTTCGTTGACGTCAGTTCCTGCCTCGATAATGCCATCACTGTAATCTATGGCTAATTTGCCCAGTTCGAAGAAGTCGAACTTCTCATTGTATGGCTTGAGTAAATCCAACTTGGCGTCTTTAAACTGCACGCATCTTTTGAAGTTTGTCCCCAGATCAGTCTTGAGTTGTGTCTGAAATAGGGATGTTATCACCTTAGTGTTTGCAAACGAAGGTTCGTCTTTATAGGCTGTCTTTATATATAGCGGGATTACGGCTCCCATCCATCCTTGGCAATGAATGATGTCTGGCACCCAACGCAGCTTCTTGACAGTTTCGAGAACACCACGCGCGAAGAAAATTGCACGCTCGCCATTGTCAGGATATTCCGTTCCAGATTCATCTACCGTCATTTGCCGCTTTGTGAAATAATCTTCGTTGTCTATGAAGTAAACCTGTATTCTCACTTGTGGAATAGACGCAACCTTAATGAGCAGTGGATGATCGGTGTCATCAATAATCAGGTTCATACCTGAAAGGCGGATTACCTCATGCAGTTGGCCACGTCTTTCGTTAATGTTTCCCCATTTTGGCATGAATGTCCTGATTTCGCAATCATTTTCCTGCATGGCCTGGGGAAGGTTTCGTCCCATGAGCGACATCTCAGTCTCTGGAACGTAAGGTGTCATCTCTTGGTTGATAAATAGAATCTTCTTCGTCATGTCCTTGTTTGGCGTTTACTTGTTTAATGGT
>CAMQBP010000279.1 GCA_946999025.1 uncultured Prevotella sp.
ATGCATCACGATAAGTAGCATCACGACGATGCGGTATAGTTCCAGATTAGAACTCCTTTCCTTTTTTCTATTACAATCTGTAAGGTAATTGGGGGGGGGTAGTACTAATTGCTAACTCTTGACGATCTTTTTTCATTTTTATTCGTTGACAAGCTTCCCTTGGTATCACCACGGATTATAGTCGAGGCTTCGCTCCAATCACTCTCAGTCTCCTCGACTATGGTCAAAGGTGACACCAAGGGAAGACAAGCGCAGATGTTATAAGAATCTATAGCTTCATGATTTCATCATGATAAACACAGAGGAAGTCTTCTATAAAAAGACTGTCTAATTTTTTAAATCCAGCACAGACCTTAGAAAACTCAGATTTTTCTATTCGATAATTATTATTAAAACTTTTTCTTCCGACTATATGCTTGGCACTTTGGATGAGTTTTCGATGTACATAAACATATTTCTGCGGCTCAACTGCAGGTTCCATGCTTCCGCCAAACCTAATGGCTGTATCATATACCGTACTATAACTGATTCCCGTTGGTCCTACGCCTATCAACTCGAAAATCTTATCATACAAATCATCAAAATTCTTTATCTTACACAATTCTTCATAATTTGTTGAAAGTTTTTCTACTGCGCATTCAACAGCATGATTTGATATACACCATTGATGCCTATTACAAACGCATCTTTTCAAAAAATCGGGGATAGTACTGTCAGCAAGCATCTTTTTTGCTTCTTTTATATCATTCATAACACCTTGACGACAAGAACTTTTAAGATACCTTTCTATCAACGATTCCAAATTTTGCTTCCCTTGAAGACTTACTGTTTCACATCCCATATTATCTATATTTTGTTAATATTAATTTTAGGATTCACTTTTACTGAACAATTTTATAATTTTTGTCTTTTTGATGTCCATCTGGAATCAATGAATCCTTTCTTTATCTAAGTTGAAAAAAATCACTCACTATCATCAAAGTCATCTTCATCCAGAAACATAAACTCTTTGGCACAGGCATTATGGGCATCATCTTCATCAGGGTTGCCGTTAAGATTGACAGCATTAGTATCATTGACATGTTTCTTAGGGGATGTGTTTAAAAGAGTATATACAGCCTCGTCCAAATGAAAGGTTGTCAGTTTAGGAGCGTTATATTGTTGATGTTTCATGGTTATTAGAGAATGAGTTGGTGAATAGGGTTTGTCTTGCTCCTCACCTTTTTATTATCTTCTTCCCCCCGATCACATAAATACCTGCTGGTAAGTGATGGATGTCCGTGCCTACATCTACGCCTTGCAAATTATAAATATGCTGGCTGTGTGTTGAAGTATGTGAGTGCTGCGATTGTATTCCAGTCACGGTTTCGCTTCCACAATCAATAGCATACGTTATTTGCTTGGCCGAAGAACTGTTTTGTTGGTTTATTTTAAAGTAGGCCCGCATGCCATACATTTCGTTCACCTTATCAGATTTAGGCTTGGCAAGATTGCCATTAGCCAATAAGAACAAGTTGGTGCCATCAACACTTAATTTTACTGGGTCGAATGTGCCAACGAAAGCATATTGCTTTGTTTCATCTTGAACTGTCTGCGGTTTCACATCTTTATAAACTACGTTTGAGAAGATAGGATTTTCGACCTTGGCCGCAGGCTTGATGAGATAAGGAACACCAGCTTCAATCGCGACAGCATCCTTAAACTTCAACACGTTGTTTTCAACCTTCTTAAAAAACGCTCGCAATGCGCAACTCTTTCCCATTGTCTCTGTTAACGCTTCCTTACTCACATCAAACGGCAGGCAGATGGTATTCCAATGGTTAGATGCAAACGTGCGCTGCACCTGGTAAGAATATACAGCATTCGGCTTGACACGCTGTTTAGACAACGCTACGGCATCTGACAACTTAGAAGCCACCTCTAAATAATACAAGTACATGGCACCTTTTTCATATTTTTCTCCTGCCATTTCGAATTTTAGAGCTGATTTATCAACCATGTCTTTTTTGTTATCAAACTCAAAAATACAAGTAGTTATGCGCTCATCTACAACTTTCTTAACTAGAGTAGAATGCAAAGTATCCGTCCCATTAATCAACATTACACTTTGCGAATATTTTCTAGATTTAGCCATCGCAGAAGAAACCCTAACAATATCCACATGGCTAAAGGATGGCGAGGATTCTAAGATAAGATGCTGACTAAAAGTTTCTCCTGGCCCAACATGAATACATGTGGGTTCATTGGATTGATTGGAATACTTTCCATCTGTCGTTAATGTCCATTGATGATTATAAGGCGCATTGTTGAGCTTAAAAGTACCTGTGTCTTTTTTATTTTCATCCCCTAACTTTGCGGATACCCATCTACTAAACATAGAGTTTTTGAAAGAAAATTTCTGTGCATTGATCTGCGGTTGTCCTCCCAAAAGAATAACCAGACACCACAAACTTCTTAATGCGAATGTTTTCATCGTATACTTATTTTCATAACAAGCGTTCTTCGATAACTCATCATACGATCTTCAATGTATCAATCCCGCTTAAAAATATCTCGAGTATAAACTTTTTCTTCTACTTCATCTAAACAACTATCGTATCGATTGGCGACAATGGCTTGCGACTGTTGCTTGAATGTTTCCAAATCATTCACTACCCTACTACCAAAAAACGTTGAACCATCTTCTAACGTAGGCTCGTAAACGATAACCTCTGCACCTTTGGCTTTGATACGCTTCATCACGCCCTGTATGCTGCTTTGCCTGAAATTGTCACTATTGCTCTTCATCGTAAGGCGGTAGATACCTATCACGCATTTTTTCTCTTTGGATGTATCAAAGGCTCCGCCATTGAAATAATCGTAATAACCAGCTTTGTGTAAGACACGGTCAGCGATAAAGTCTTTACGGGTACGATTGCTTTGCACGATAGCTTCAATCAGATTCTCGGGAA
>CAMQBP010000280.1 GCA_946999025.1 uncultured Prevotella sp.
GGATGAGGTGGTTGTGGTAGGCTATGGCACGCAGAAGCGTGTGAACCTCACGGGAGCTGTGGCTACGGTGAATGGCAAATAACTGGAAAACCGTTTGTCGCATTCGGTCACCAACATGTTGCAAGGCTCGGTAGCGGGTGTCAATGTAACCACCTCGGCAGGAAAACCAGGGTCGACTGGTGCTATCAATATACGTGGTGTCAACTCTATTAACAATGCCGACCCGTTGGTGGTCATCGATGGTGTGACAGGTAATGCGGGCGATTTGTCTCGGCTGAATCCGAATGACATTGAGTCTATCTCCGTAGTGAAGGATGCTTCGGCAGCGGCTGTTTATGGTGCGCGCGCCGCTTTCGGTGTGATTTTGGTCACCACTAAGTCGGGTAAATCCGCACAAGGCACGATGGGCAAGACCGTACAGGTGCGCTATAGTGGCCGTTTTGGTTGGGAGCAGCCCACCACCTCGACTGATTATGAGAATCGAGGCTATTGGTCGGTGTATCATGTTAATAAGTTTTGGCAATCGAACAGTGGTACCAATTACGTGAATTATACCGATCATGACATGGAAGAGCTGTTGGCACGTGTTAACGACAAGACCGAGAATCCAGAGCGTCCGTGGGTGGTCGAGGAGATGCGCAACGGCCGCAAACAGTGGGTGTATTATGGCAACTACGACTGGTGGGACATGTTGTTCCGCGAAAAGCGTCCCAGTCAGCAGCACAATGTGTCGGTGACGGGAGCGCGCAACGGACTGAGTTACATGCTCTCGGGTAACTATTACCGACAGGAGGGCATGCAGCGCGCGCATCCTGACGTGTTCAATCGGTACAACCTTCGGTCGAAGATTGATTTTGAGATGAGTAAGTGGGCCACATTGTCCAACAACACCTCGTTCTATCAGTCAGACTATACGTCTATTGGTTGTGGCGGGGTAGAGGATGCCATCGCCCTGAGTGCGCGTCATGCCATGGCTTGTTTCCCTATGCAGAACCCAGACGGAAGCTGGATTTATGCCACACCTTATTTAAAATATAAGGTGGGCAATGGGCGACACATCATTTTGAATGAGAATACACACCGCAACCTGGATAAGAAAATCAACTTTGCAAATACCACGCGGTTGGTGATTAAGCCCATTCAACAGCTGTCAGTGACGGGCGATTTCACCTATCGTTTTTACCAGACCCAACACACCGGACGTACCTCAGAGTTGTGGTATCGCGAGTATCCCGATGCTCCGCTGGCTTCGTACAATACCGGTGCGGGTGAGAATCAGCTGGATGAGGCGGTACGCTCTAACTACTTCTATTCTACCAACGTGTTTGCTAATTATGCTGACACCTTTAATGAGCGTCATCATCTCTCGGCCATGGCTGGTTTCAACCATGAATATTATTATCGCAAGGGCGTATCTGCCTGGGGTAGAGACTTGTCGTCTATCGATTTGGATGACCTCAACCTGGTGGGTCAGAACGAGAACGGAGAGACCGAAACAGGCGTGGGAGGCGGTCAGGCCGAATATGCGTTAGTAGGTTTCTTTGGACGTGTAAACTACGACTACTTGGGTAGATATCTCTTGGAGTTGAGTGGACGCTATGACGGTTCGTCGCGTTTTGCCAAAGAGTCGCGTTGGGGTTTTTTCCCATCTGCATCGTTGGGGTGGCGCGTTTCTGAAGAATCTTTCTTCCGTCCAGCCAAACAATGGATTGACAACCTGAAACTGCGCCTCTCGTTTGGTTCGTTAGGCAACCAGAGTGTGTCATCGTACTACACGTATATGCGTTTGGTGTCTATGCATAACTTTAGCAACTATACCTTTGGCGAAGGCAGTGCCATGCCAAAGTATTCGTCAATTAGTGCTCCCATCTCCGACAATCTTACCTGGGAAACCGTACAACAGTGGAATGGCGGATTTGACATGTCGATGTTTGGACAGCGGTTATCTATCGTTACCGATTTTTATGTTCGCAATACCAAGGACATGCTCACCGCCGGTGTGGCGTTGCCATCGGTGTATGGTGCTGCCGTTCCTCGCATGAATGCCGCCGACATGCGCACGAAGGGATATGAAGTAAGTGTGAACTGGCAAGATAGGTTCAAGCTGCTCAATCGGTTGTTTCGTTATCATGTAGGCTTTGTGCTGAGCGATTACAAAAGCACCATTACCAAGTACGACAATCCCAATAAGTCGTTTGCCAAGGCGCATTATGTAGGTCAACGCATTGGCGAGATATGGGGCTTTACCACCGATGGTCTGTTTAAGACGAATGAAGAAGCCAAAGAATATGCTAAGCAAGTGGACCTTAGTTATAGTAGCGGCCGACTTCGTGGCGGTTGGCAGGCTGGCGATTTGAAGTTTGTTGATCTCGACGATGACGGCAAGTGGGGCATTGGTCAAAACACGGTTGACAAGCCTGGCGATAGAAAGATATTGGGCAACTCGTTACCCTCGCTTTCTTATGGCATCACGGCCGGATTCGACTGGTATGGCTTTGATGCTTCAGTATTCTTCCAGGGTACGGGCAACCACTATTGGTATCCCAGCGGACACAACATGAACTTCTGGGGCGGATTCTCTTATTCTTATCTTACCTATTTGCCCAAGGACTTCTTAGGCAAGCTGTGGTCTGAGGAGAATCCCGATTCGTATTTCCCAAGGCCGCATGCTTATGGCGCTACGGGCGGTTATCTGGCACAGGTGAACGATCGATATTTGCAAAACATCCGTTACTTACGTCTCAAGATTTTATCTATTGGATACACCTTACCCAATGCATGGACACGCCACATTGGGATAGAGAAACTCAGGCTCTACTTCTCGGGTGAAGACCTGTGCTACTGGTCACCACTGAAAAAGAACACGAAGTACATCGACCCAGAGGCAGCCTTCAACAGGAGTAGCGCTGGACGTAACAATGCGTATTATCCATGGC
>CAMQBP010000281.1 GCA_946999025.1 uncultured Prevotella sp.
CCACACCAACTGGCCCAAAAGTCAAGAATGGTAATCTTATTTTTGGCCACTTCGGCTTTGACGGAAGTTTCGTTTCCATTGATGTCGTTCATCTTGATATCAGGAATAGTATTGTCTTGAACAGCTACTTGCCGCGCTTCCGGCTGTTTGTCCTTCTTTTTTGATTGGCACCCTGTGAGCACTAAGGTACTCATCAGGGTGATCGCAATAAATGTGGATGGCTTCATCATGGGTGTAGGGGCTTAAATTAAATATTGTGATGAGATACTCTCATTGTTGATTACACGCCGGATGGTCTCTGCAAACATGTCTGCAACAGACAGTTGTTTAATCTTTGAGCATCTTTGAGTGTATGGAATGGAGTCTGTAAAGACAATCTCTTCAATGGATGAAGCTTGCACTCTTTCTGTAGCCGGACCGCTCATGACAGCGTGTGACGCCAGTGCTCTCACGCTGATGGCACCGGCATTCTTCATGACATCGGCTGCCACAGTGATGGTGCCTGCGGTGTCTATCATATCATCAATCAAGACAACATTTTTACCTTTTACATCGCCAATGATTTGCATGCTTTCCACTTCATTGGCGCGAGCGCGGGTCTTATTGCACAAAACGAGCGGGCATCCCAAATATTTTGCATAAGTATTGGCACGTTTTGATCCACCAACGTCTGGAGAAGCGATAACCAGTTGATCTAACTTCAGACTCTGCAGATAGGGGAGCATTACGCCAGATGCATACAGATGATCCACAGGAACGTTGAAAAATCCTTGAATTTGATCAGCGTGGAGATCCATTGTAATGAGGCGGTCAATGCCGGCGCAACTCAACAAGTCGGCGACAAGTTTGGCACCGATACTGACTCTTGGTTTGTCTTTGCGATCTTGTCTAGCCCATCCGAAATACGGAATCACAGCAATGATGTGTCTTGCCGACGCACGTTTTGCAGCGTCAATCATCAGCAAAAGCTCCATCAGGTTATCAGAGTTGGGGAATGTACTTTGAACGAGGAAAACATTCTGTCCACGAATGGATTGTTCGTAGGATACTGCAAATTCACCATCAGAGAATTTAGTCATGACTAACTTTCCCAATGGGCAATTCAAACTTGCGCAGATCTTCTCTGCAAGGTATCTCGATTTTGTACCTGAGAAGATTAAAAAAGAGTCTTTGTCACTCATTACTAATTAGCATTTATGATTTATACTGTTATAGAATATTCTTCAGTTGTAAGGATTCTTGTTCCTATCCGACAACCTTTCGTAGTTTTTCAAAGTGTGCCATCAAATCTTTGAAATCCGTCTCATTGTGGATGTCAAACCTACTCCACAAGTCGCCTCTTATTACCACTCCGCCAAAGCCATAATCTTTGGCAAGTTTCACATTATCTATATTCATGCCTCCCGCGGCAAATACGTGTCGGTCTATCAGTCCCTTCTTGGCAGCTTCTTCGATTTGTTGCATGTTGAAGTTGGCTTTATGATTTTCTTCCTCAATGCTGTCGAAGATGTATGTCAAAAAGGTATCATCGGCTTTTTTCTTCGTTTCCTTCAACAAACTCAAATCTGAGCAATTGCGAGTAATCCGTCCCCGATAACCTGCGGGCGGCTGATCGGTTAATTGGTCCAGATGAATTCCTGATAAGTTGTATTCGTTCTTCAGATAATAGTGCTCGTGAACCGTAATTCTCTTGTGGTACTTTTCGGGTAGCAGTGACAGTAAACGCTCTGAATAAAGGGGTGACGAACCAGGCTTGTGTAAATGCAAGTTGTCCATTCCTTCATCAAAAAGGGCAGTAAGTATTTTGTCTTCTTCCACAAAAAATGTGGATTTAGTCATGATTACGAGCTTCATCACTATTTTGATTTGATGTTGCAAATGTATGAAAATAATATCAAATTAGCAATTTTATAAGAAATAAAAAGTTACCTTTGCCCAGAAATACATATATAGGAAACATGAAAGTTGACGCGAGAACATTTGAGAACATAAGGAAACCCATCTATATTCTTGAAGAAACAAAACTGAGACGAAATCTTCAGCTAATCAGCAGTGTAGCCGATAGAGCTGGAGTGGAGATTATTTTGGCGTTTAAGGCCTATGCCTTGTGGAAAACTTTTCCGGTCTTTTGCGAGTATATTCACAGTACAACAGCCAGCTCACTGAATGAAGCCTTGTTGGGTTTTCACAAATTTGGCGCTCCTACTCATACTTATTCTCCTGCCTATGTGGAAGACGAGATAGAAGAGATAGCCTGTCTTTCAAGCCATCTCACGTTTAATTCCGTATCACAATTGGAACGTTTCGGGCAAACTGTCAAAAGTGTGAATCCATCCGTTAACGTGGGCCTGCGTATCAATCCAGAATATTCTGAGGTGGGTACAGACTTGTATAATCCATGTGCGCCAGGAACAAGATTTGGCGTAACGACTAATAAACTACCTTGCGAGTTGCCTTCAGTGGTCACTGGATTTCATTGTCATTGTCATTGTGAAAGCGGTGCTGATGTGTTTCAGCGAACGCTTGCTCATATTGAAGAGAGGTTTTCTCCATGGTTTTCGCAAATCAAGTGGATTAATTTCGGCGGTGGCCACTTGATGACGCGCAAGGATTATGATATCGATTTGTTGGTACAAACCCTTCTTGATTTTAAGAAAAAATACCCACATCTGAAAGTAATCCTGGAACCAGGCAGCGCCTTTGCGTGGCAAACGGGACCGCTGGTGTCGCAGGTTGTCGATGTAGTAGAAGATCATGGCATCCGAACGGCTATCCTCAACGTGAGTTTTACGTGTCACATGCCCGACTGTTTGGAAATGCCGTACATGCCAACGGTGCGGTTTGCCAATATCGTTGAGGAGGAAGAACACACGCCAAACAAAGAATATATATATAGATTAGGTGGAAACTCGTGCCTCAGTGGCGACTACATGGG
>CAMQBP010000282.1 GCA_946999025.1 uncultured Prevotella sp.
AATATTACTTGATGAAATTTCCCTGTATGTCAACTTCTTTCCAGTGAAAGGGATCGAGCATTTGGTCTATCAGTACGGCCATTTCACCTCGTGTAATGACGTGTGCCTTATCAGTTGCCTTAAAATAGTATTTCTTTAACAGTGGCTCCCAATTTGCTTTGATGGGCATTCCCTCTGACTCAGCTACGCTTTGAATGACACGCAATGCGTCTCCCAATGTCATAACCGAGTCGGTCAACATGGCACCCGTTTGCTTCCACCGTGGGAAAATGTCACGCATACCTTCCAGTTCGCGTCCTTTTAACGGTTCGTCGGCCCTCAGCCATGTTTCATTTTTCCAAGCTACATTTTTGCCAATCCCTTTCAATATGCCCGTTGCGCCAATGTGCTGATAAGGGATGAATCGAGGATCCTGTTTCTGTACATCCAGATAGGGAAGCAAATATCCGCCCGCCTTCAATATCTCATCTTGCACATCCCTCACAGATACGCCCGATAAAGGCGTTCTTTTCTTGAGTGAGAGGGCCGCCAACGCTCCGGCAGCCTGACCTATCTGCACCACCACGGGTTGCAAACGTGTTGCACCATTGGCGATATTAGACACGGATATGGATTTCTCTGCTACTATCAAACCCTCGACTCCTTGTGGAATGAGTGTCCCTAACGGCAGCCCAAATGACGGAACTGGATAGAAGTGTATGTCGGGCAGCGTGTGACTTTCTTTGTAGCGCATGTGGTGATGATCCACGGGATAGTCGCCAACAGCGATGCTGGTTCGGTACAAAGGAGCTGCTTGATTGTAAGGTGACACCATGTGATTGAGTGTAAACCGAACCGCTCCATGAATTCGTCTGGATTCACGATGATAAGGAATGAAAGGCAGAAGATCTTTTGTGGGATATTCGTCGTCGGCAAGTCCTATATGACGGAATCCTAATTCATGCTGGATAAAATAAAGAAAACACAAGGTATGGTCTTTCGCTTTTTTCAATGCTTGTTTGCGTTGCTTGTCAGACATTTCCACCAAATTGGCGTAATAGTCATTTCCGTTGATAGGCCAATTCAGCATAATCTTGCCATTGGGAAGCTGTCCATAGCTCATCATCTTGTCGGCCGGCCACATTCTTTTTGGTTCATTGCTGGATATGCACAGCGGGTTGATGCAGCAACAGGCAAAGACTGAAGGGTCATAACCCTTTGGCTTTCGCATGGGGACGTCCTTTTTGTAATCCTTCAAGATGGCGACATAGGTCAGGTCTTGGACAACATTGTTGCCTTTTTCCAAAGCAATATCCTCCTGCGTATCATGGCGACTATCCATGCCAACATCATAGGCTACCCCACATTTGGCTGCCACATCTCCTAATTCAGTAGCATCAATGAGCATTGGTGTTTTAACAATCACGCTTTTACCTTGCTTTTTAATCTTCAAGTTCCATTCGCCTTGCTTCTTGCTAATGCGCCTGATGCTGCTCTCTTTCCACACTTCGATATTTTTCTCTTGTGCCACCATGTCGTTCAAGACCTGGTTGCCTACCGAGGGTTCGAAGAGAACTCGGCTTACCCATCCGGTGTTCAAGGCTTCAAGACTGCCGTAGTGTTGGGCAAGACGATTCCTAAATTCACCAAATATGCCAGCAGGCATATTGAAGTTTCCATCGATGGCACTAACACCTGCGCTTGTTAGCATGCCACCCAACCACGTACTTTCCTCAACCACGAGTACACGCATACCCATACGGGCTGATTGCAAGGCAGCAGACACGCCGCTGGCACCACCACCTGCCACTACTACATCTGGATGTAGATTGCCACCAAAAAGTGATTTGGGCAAAAAGATGAGATACAAAACCAGTATCAAAAAATAAGATCGTTTCGCTTTCATTTGTCGGTTAGATCTACGATTCATTAGGTTAGATTTAATATTTATAAAGTGTTGTTCGTATTGAACCATGGCAAAGGTAAATATATATTTAGAATTAAACAAATAAATAATTAAATTTATATGATTTTTTATTATTAAATATTTAATAAGTAAATACGGTTATCTTAATAAGTTATTTTACTTAATTAGACGTTTATAATTACAATGTTTACCATGTATACAACCAAGTTAACGTGTTTTACGCTACAAATAACAAAGTAGCGTGAAAAGAAGGGCAATGCCTATAATCACGACTCTTTCACAAAAGAATGGTAGCTTGCGTTCTTTGTTTTAAAGCAAAAGGAACGTTCTTCGGTGAGGTTTTTTCTATTGAAACGTCTTTTTTAACACAAATGCTGAACGTTTTTGCAAGCAACTTGTTCATTACACGGAAATATGCGAAAAATGAGAGTGTTTTAACTATCAATTTGATTCTTAGCAGGTTATAGGCTTTTGAGCCTAAAACGCAAACTAAAAAAACATGTGTTTGGAACAAAATCGCCTTATTTCCTGCAAAAAAGGCCTGCTATATGATGCATATTGGGCAGGTAAAGCATGACAATTGGAAGGCAAAAGCATACCTATTGGACAGCAATAGCATGCTGATTGCGGTTTTGTTGTATGTGAATGCGGTAAAAGATGATGCTTTTAAGGTTTGGAACACCTTAAAAGTCCCCTTGTTTTATCTATTTTGCAATTTTATTTTGTCAAATAAAAAGAAGTGAATTAACAAACAAAAGGTTTGTTAACACAAGCGGGCATCGCTGCTTAAAAGCCCAGAAGTGCGCATTGTTACTCTATAGAAGGACGAATCTATTGTGCGCCCTATTTTGCCTCGTGGGTTTGGTAAACAAGATAATGGCCATCGGCATAAAGGGAAAAAACATCGGCAAGCGACTCGTTGAGCGTGCCTTGCCACCAACTTTGATAGGCGTACGATTGCCAACGCAAGCCCTTATTTTCGATACGGTGGCATGAAATATTAAAAATACTTACTTGCTGTTTGG
>CAMQBP010000283.1 GCA_946999025.1 uncultured Prevotella sp.
AACTCAAAAACTCAAGAACTCAAAAACTCATCAACTATAACAACATAAAATGATTAAGAAAACAATACCGGTAGTGGGGATGGCGTGTGCTGCCTGCTCTTCCAATGTGGAGCGGAAGCTCAATTCCCTACCAGGCATCCAGTCAGCGTCAGTCAGTTTGCCAGGCAGAAGCGCGCTGGTGGAATATGATGAAAAAGAGATTTCACTCGAACAGATGAAGCGTGAAATCAATGCCATTGGCTATGACCTCGTGATAGAGAGCGACCGGTCGGTGGAAGAGATTGAGCGCAATGCGTACAGACAACTGAAGCGAAAGACGCTGCTGTCGTGGCTTTTTGCCGTGTTGTGCATGGCCGTTTCGATGAAGTGGATTTCTTTGGGGCCAACCCAAGTGTCCAATCAAGTGGCCATGCTGCTGGCATTGGCCAACTTCGTCTACTGCGGTCGCCAGTTCTTCACATCAGCCTGGAAGCAGTTGCTGCAAAGATCGGCCAACATGGATACGCTCGTGGCACTCTCCACGGGCATCGCATTCGTTTTCAGTACATTCAACACCTTTTACGGTGAGCGCGTTTGGGGCAGCAGAGGCATTGAGTGGCACACCTATTTTGATGCCTCGGTGATGATCATCACCTTCGTTCTCACCGGCAGGTTGTTGGAAGAGAGGGCCAAGGACAGCACGGCCGGCAGCATTCGCCAGCTCATGGGCCTGTCTCCCAAGACGGCTCATCTGGTCAGTGGCGAGCAGACGGAGGATGTTCCCCTGTCTACCGTCAACATAGGTGACGTGCTGGAGGTGCGTGCGGGTGAGAAGGTTCCGGTAGATGGTGAGGTGACCTGGGCGACCAGCTTCATGCTCGAAGACGGTGCTTATGTTGATGAGAGCATGATAACCGGCGAACCCACACCGGCCTTGAAGCAGGTTGGGGCATCGGTGTTGGCTGGTACCGTCATCTCGCAGGGCAAACTTCGATTTAAAGCCCAACAGATTGGCGAGCATACGGCGTTGGCTCAGATTATCCAGATGGTGCAACAGGCACAGGGAAGCAAGGCTCCCGTGCAGCGCGTTGTCGACAAGTTGGCGCTGGTTTTTGTGCCGGTAGTCATGGGTGTAGCCGTATTGACGTTCGCGCTCTGGTGGCTTCTTGGTGGTAACGAGGCTCTTCCGCAAGCCATTCTGTCGGCTGTCTCGGTGCTGGTCATCGCCTGTCCGTGTGCCATGGGCTTGGCAACACCTACGGCATTGATGGTGGGCATTGGGAAAGCGGCTGAGAAGAATGTGCTCATCAAGGACGCAACAGCGCTGGAAAGTCTGCGTAAGGTTAATGCCATGGTCATCGACAAGACCGGCACACTGACCATTCCGAATCAGCAAATTGATTTTACCAAGGCCGATGACTTACCGCTTGAAGCGCGCGAAACGCTGAAGCCGAATGCCCGCGAGGCCATGCTTGCCTTGCAAAACGAGGCTGGGGTGGAGGTCTATATGATGAGTGGCGACAAGGAAGAGGCCGCCAAATATTGGGCTCAGCAGGCGGGCATCCGCCATTATCAAAGTAAGGTGTTGCCCCAGGATAAAGAAAACTTGGTGCGCAAACTGCAGCGTGAGGGCAAGCAGGTGGCCATGGTGGGCGACGGTATCAATGACACGCAGGCCCTGGCGATGGCTGATGTGAGCATTGCCATGGGGCGTGGAACCGACGTGGCCATGGATGTGGCGCAGGTGACGATGATGGGCGATGACCTTCGGCGTTTGCCACAAGCCATCCATTTGAGTAAGAAAACGGTGTCGATGATTAGGCAGAATCTCTTTTGGGCCTTCATCTACAACATCGTCTGCATTCCGTTAGCGGCCGGTGTGCTGTATCTTTTCGGTTATAACTTTCAAATCACGCCCATGTGGGCCAGTGCTTTGATGGCCTTTTCGAGCGTGAGCGTGGTGCTCAACAGCTTGCGATTAAAGTATGTGAAGTAGTTGAAAGGTACAGACAAGTGGGAAAAGAGAAGGGGTTGTCGGTGGTTGACTCTGTCCCCTTGTTTGCGCTTGTACCGGTTGGCAAGATGGATAAACGTTGGTTTTCGTTTACCATTCCGGCACGGGATAGTTGTATTGATCGAAGTAGCGGCTGTCTTGTTTGGGCATCCAGCCTCGTTCTACCGATAATTGCACGCTGAAATTCGGGTTGAAGTTGTACTTCACCGCAGCACCAATGCGGTCGCCCAAATTGCCCATATCGTACAACGGTAGCGGAGTGAAGCGAGTTTGGACGATGGACTTCTGTCCATAGAGATAAGCCTCCCAATGTTCATCAAAGCGATACCCCAAGGCTGCCGTCAGTCCGGCATCACGATAGGAGGTGCGGTTCCATATAATGTTGTTGAGATAACCGCCCACGGCGAGCGACAGATTCTTGGTCAGGGGCATGGCATACATGGCCGACAGGTTCTGTGTGAACCCTGCTCCACGAGGTGCGTTTTTGCCCAAAAAAGCGAAAACAGATGCACCAAGGTTGACATTCAGACCGGGGTGAAGATCCCAATTGTACCAACCCAGCCATCCGTAAGGGTACCAACGGAAGGGCAACACCTGCCCGTATGCGTTGATGGTGGGCAGATGCAGCGTGTCGGTAGCCGTGGTTTGCACGGCCGGCAAATGCCTGTCGATGATGGGTTGGGCATAGGTTCCGGCCGTGTTAGGTTGGAGATTGGGGCCAGCATCAGCATGTTTGGCTTGCACAGAGTCTGTTCTTTCGGCCGTTGACCGAAATACTTGGCGACGCTCCTGCGCACTGATATTGATGCAAAACAGCCCAGCCAACAATAGAATGTACATCTTTTTCATCTGCCGCAAAGATAGGTTATCGTGCTAATATCGCAAAACTTTTAAGGGTAATTTTATTTTAATTATCAATTGTTATTTTGATTCTCTG
>CAMQBP010000284.1 GCA_946999025.1 uncultured Prevotella sp.
AGGTGCAGCCTATTTTATGCAAAATTACGACTTAATTTCGAGATAAGTCTTCTTTTTAACTTAAAAATACTACCTTTGCAGTAGGAAATTTATATAAAGTATGATACTTGATAAAATAGATGAACTTCTGAAAGAAGTAAGCAATCTTTCAGCCAAGAACGCTGAAGAAGTTGAACGGTTGCGCCTGAAATATCTCAGTAAGAAAGGTGAAATCAATGCTTTGATGGCCGATTTCCGCAACGTGGCCGCTGATGAGAAGAAAACAGTAGGCGTGAAAATCAACGAACTGAAGCAGATGACGTTGGACAAAATCAATGCCTTGAAAGAGCAAGTAGAGACTTCCGCCGATGCTTCTGATGACATTGACTTGACTCGTACGCCCTATCCTATTCGTTTGGGGACACGACATCCACTGACCATCGTGAAGAATCAAATCTGCGATATCTTCCAACGAATGGGCTTTGTGCTGGCTGACGGACCAGAGATTGATGACGACTTGCACGTTTTTACCAAGCTCAATTTTGCGTCAGATCATCCTGCCCGCGACATGCAAGACACGTTCTTCGTGAGCAAACATCCCAATGATGTGACCAAAAACATACTGCTGCGTTCCCATACATCAGGTGACCAGTCGCACTATATGGAGACCCATCAACCTCCCATCCGCATCATCTGCCCGGGAAGAGTATACCGCAACGAGGCCATCTCAGCCCGCGCGCATTGCTTCTTCCATCAGGTAGAAGGTCTATATATTGACAAGAACGTGTCGTTTACTGACCTCAAGCAGGTATTGTTGACCTTTGCACGTGAGATGTTCGGGCCGGATACCGACATCAGACTGCGCCCCAGCTACTTCCCTTTCACCGAGCCAAGTGCCGAAATGGATATCTCTTGTTTCATTTGTGGTGGTGATGGTTGTGCCTTCTGCAAGCACACAGGTTGGGTAGAGATACTCGGTTGCGGCATGGTTGACCCCAACGTGCTGGAATCTTGCGGCATTGATAGTAAGGTATATAGTGGCTATGCTTTCGGAATGGGTGTGGAACGCATCACCAATCTGAAGTATCGAGTGAGCGACTTGCGCATGTTCTCAGAGAATGACCTCCGTTTCTTGAAGGAGTTCGAAGCCGCCTATTAATAACAAAAGACACGGACAGTAAGCTGATATCACCTGCCTGTGCCATCAAATAACTACAAAAAGACAGTCCATGCGGATTGTCTTTTTTGTGTTTGAGCACGATACTTTACTGTCGAAAGCATGATGCCGAGTCGTCCATATCACACCTATTGTTCTATTTTCTCATAGTATCTCAATGGACCTAAGGCCGTTGCTTCGGGATGTAACATGATGATAAGATCTCGCAATAATAAGTCGGGACGGAAAGGAGTCTCCTCAAAATAAGGTTTAACACTGCCATTGCACTGATAAATCTGGCCCGTCTTGAAAGCTTTCAATCCATCATAACCATGATATTCGGCCAACAAATCCTTCTTCGTCATGAGACTTTCTCCGTTGAATTTGAATGCCCACACGTCACTATTTCCAGCCTTTTCCAGCACTTCCTCAAACGATAAAGGCAGGCTACCGCTATGCTTGTCGTCCGAAAAGGCGTATGTACCGTTGGCATCAGCTATCATTTGGCCCATTGTACTCATCCCTCCAGGGCAGTACCACACGCTACCAGTCTTGCGTTCCGTTAAGATTGAACGCCCAGTGTGCCACGCTTGCGCCGTCGCCTTCAACCCTTGATAAAGACTGTCCACGACATTAAACAGCGAGTCGGCACGCTTTTCCTGACCGAACAACATGCCATAAAATTTCATCCACTCAGCTCTACCCAACGGAGAAGTTTCCATATAATCGGCCATCTCTATGATGGGCGTACCCAATTGCGCCAATTTTCCATAACCGCCGCTGTTTTCAAAAGGTGACAAGAACAACGCCTGCGGTTTCAACTCGATGATTTTTTCCAACTGGGGTGCCATGCCTTCACCACAATCTACAATCTTTCCC
This sequence comes from uncultured Prevotella sp., assembly GCA_946999025.1. Taxonomy (GTDB): domain Bacteria; phylum Bacteroidota; class Bacteroidia; order Bacteroidales; family Bacteroidaceae; genus Prevotella. The sequence continues at coordinate 2,015 of CAMQBP010000284.1, forward strand.
GATCGTACCCGCTCATGAATGGAAGGTATTAGGATATATTTCAAGTCGGCAACGCCAACAATTTGATTCAAACAACCTAAATACTCCAGCAGTTTGCAGTGAGCTGTCGTGAAGACAACGCTGCGCGTCAAAGGTGTATAAACCAACGTTCCTTCGGGCAAATGATCCACTCGAGCCGAATCTTTCCTATCCACCAGCACGTATGTATGCAGCGTCTTGCCCTCCTGCCACGGGTCAACCAATGTGACAACCGTAAACAGTTGGTGCTTCACCACCTTAATATGTTGGGCATACTTGAATGCCAATGACTCCCCATTGCTCGAACTTGTCGACCCACTGCCATGTCGGCAACCAGCCAACAAGATGGCCGTTAAGAGGACAAAAGCTCCAAACCAACTCAAAAAATACTTATTCTTCACGCCTTTCAGTTTTATACATCATGTAACATGTCCTGATAAAATAGGATACAAAAATACAAAATTATTGAACAAAAACTATGTTAAAGTGCCACGATTTTTCATCTTTCTATCACTCTGTGCGCCTGTCATACAAGAAGGTAAAAAGATGTTTTTCACTATTTTTGTATTATTATTTTTATTTGTAACAAAAAAAGTCATAACTTTGCCCAATCTAAATATAACTAAACACTCAATTAACCATGGAAGAAGAAAAAGAAAACGCCATGGGCGGTCGGCTGAATACCAAGAAGCTATTTACCTTCTTAGGAATCATAGCAGTGACCGCCATCGTATGGAACTTACCCATCGACACCTTCGGCATCGATGGATTGACCGTCATTCAACAGCGAATCATCGCCATTTTTGTGTTCGCCACCCTGTCGTGGATCACCGAAGCCGTGCCTTCGTGGGCCACCTCATTAGCCATCATCACCGTGATGTGCTTAACTGTTTCCAA
>CAMQBP010000285.1 GCA_946999025.1 uncultured Prevotella sp.
GGAAGGAGGATATCCTCCAGCATCCTGAACTGACGTTGTTGGCAGAGTCGGAAGAATGTGGGGTGAGCATGTGCATGACGGCCGGTGGAAAGGAGATTTTCATCACGGGACACATGGAGTATGCCCCCGATACCTTGGACCAAGAGTACCATCGTGATGCGGGAAAGCGGGACGATGTGGACCTGCCCAGGCACTATTATCGTGACGACAACCCCGCCAAGGGACCGCTCGTTACCTGGCGTGCGCACGCCCACCTGCTGTTTACAAACTGGATGAACGAATATTTAAGATAAGCAATGCGGAAACTGGAACTGCTGGCACCGGCCAAAAACTTGGAATGTGGAAAGGCTGCCATCGACCATGGAGCCGACGCTGTGTACATCGGTGCGGCTAAGTTTGGCGCGCGGGCATCGGCTGGCAACTCGCTGGACGACATTCGTGAGCTGTGCCTCTATGCCCATCAGTTCGGTGCCAAGGTGTATGTCACGGTCAACACCATTGTCTACCAAGACGAACTTGAGGACACGCGCGCGCTCTTGCGGGCCTTGACGGAGATGCGCGTGGATGCGCTGTTGGTGCAAGACATGGCCATACTCGAGCTGTTACCCAAGGACATGAAGCCCTTGCCGGCCCTTCATGCCAGTACGCAAACCGACAATCGGACGGCCGAGAAGGTGGCTTGGCTGCATGGTCTGGGCTTCGAGCGCGTTGTGCTGGCGCGCGAACTGTCGCTTGCTGAAATCAAAACCATCCACCAAACTGTGCCCGACGTGCAGTTGGAAGGCTTCGTGCATGGTGCTCTGTGCGTGAGTTACTCGGGTGTGTGCTATGCCTCGCAGTATTGTTTTCAGCGCAGTGCCAACCGCGGTGCATGCGCACAGTTCTGTAGGATGAAGTTCGATTTGATTGATGCGCAAGGGCGTGAGATAGAGCATCAGCGCCATTTGCTGTCGCTGAAAGACCTGTGTCAGATTGATCACCTGGAAGAAATGGCCGACGCGGGCATCTGCTCGTTCAAGATAGAAGGCCGACTGAAGGATGTGGAGTATGTCAAAAACGTGGTGTCGGCCTACTCGAAGCGGTTGAACCGCATCATCGAGAAGCGCGGGGATGACTACCGCCGGGCATCTTTGGGGCGGGTGACTTATTACTTTGAGCCCGATTTGAAGAAGACCTTCAACCGGGGATACACCGATTATTTCCTGCATCACAGGCAACCTTACATCTATTCGCCCGACACACCCAAGGCGCTGGGCGAGTATGTTGGCAAGGTGAAGGAAATCAGGCGAGGCTCGTTCAATGTCGCCGGAACGGCCAGCTTTGCCAATGGCGACGGACTGTGCTTCATCAATGACGAGCATGAACTGGAGGGGTTCCGCATCAATCGGGCAGAGGGCAACCGCCTTTTTCCGCTGCGCATGCCGGACAACCTGCGACCGGGTGCGGCCTTGTATCGCAATCGCGATGAGGCGTTCAGCAAGCTGTTGAAGGGGAAGACGGCAGAGCGCAAGATTCCCATCACGCTCACCTTGTCGGTCGTCGAAAAGGGTTTTGCCCTTTCGGCCACGGGGCAGGGCATCAAACCCACTTGCCAGGTGCTGGAGACAGACAAGCAAAAGGCCATGAAACCGCAACGAGATAATATTTTGCGACAGTTGGGTAAGCTGGGCGACACGCCATATACGGCCGATGTGATTGAACTGGAAGGACAGGCCGATGCCTATTTCATTCCGTCGAGTGCATTGGCAACGCTGCGCCGCGAGGTGGTGCAAGCCATCGAATTGGAGCATTCCAACGAAGTGGAAACGCCATCCGTACAGCCATCTGTTTCCCCAACAGCTCAGCCAGCACGCAAGCCATGCGGCACATTGGCTTGGCAACCTGAATACCGTAAGTTTACCTATCTGTACAACATCGCCAACACGCTGTCCAAATCTTTCTATCAACGTGAAGGCTTGTCAAACGCGGCTGCCGCCTATGAGGTGAGCCATGGGACCGATGAAGGGGCTGAACGGAAAAACTCGGTGCTGGTGATGCAGTGCCGTCACTGTCTGCGTTACAGTCTGGGACATTGTGTAAGGCGGGGTGGCAAGCAACCTACGTGGAAAGAACCGCTGTATTTGCGACTGGGTGACGGTCGCCGCTTCCGTTTGGAGTTTAAGTGTGACGAATGCCAAATGAATATCTATGCCGGAGAATGAAATCATCGTAAACAAGCGAACGCGTCGTGAGCCGTTGCTCCTGCTGTGCCGTTGTCTGGTGCTGTGGGCGGTTCTGAGCTTGCTTTGTGGTTGTTATCACCGCCCCAGTAAAAACTCCGAGGCCCTTGTTCCCTTGAACCCCGAGCAGGTAGACTCGCTGCATTTCTATTCCAAGCACCATTATACCAACAACTATAATTTCATCGTCAAGAGCGATTCGCTCGTGCTGCTCAAGCAACAACCCGAAGAATTGCTTTCCGGATTCATGACAGACAGCTTGGTGCTGGACCGTCACAGTCATGTGGTGGTGGCAGACATCCGCATGTTACCCACCGACACAATAGACTCCGTCTGGGTGCAGTTGGCCAGCGACCAGCACACGTTCGGGTGGATTCACGAATCGGAGATGCTGCCGAACGTGGTGCCCGACGACCCCATCTCGCAGTTCATTTCCACCTTCTCGGACACCCACTTGCTGGTGTTCTTGGTGATTATCACGCTGATAGCCATCGCCTATTGGATGCGCCGGCTTGTCAAGGATAAGGCGTGGATTGTGCATTTCCGCGACATCAACTCGTTTTATCCCACGCTGTTGTGCCTCATCGTAGCCTCGTCGGCGACGCTGTATGCCAGCATCCAGATGTTCGAGCCCGACATGTGGAGGCATTTTTATTATCATCCCACGCTCAATCCCTTCACGGTGCCGCTGCTGCTCATGGTGTTCCTG
>CAMQBP010000286.1 GCA_946999025.1 uncultured Prevotella sp.
GATAGTGCAAGCCGAAGACAGAGAAAGTTTACTTTCTTTGTTGAGGCGAAGCCTATCTTCTGCAAAGATAGTGGTTGTTGGCTGAACTGCCAAATATATTTGACAGAACGAGCCTCCCCGAAGAATTATCTGATGGCCGCCGCATATTTGCCTAATAATGATTATCTTTGCAGAAAGAACGTAAGAATATGGAAATTAAGAAGGCCGAATTCCTCATATCATCGCCAACCTTAGGCAAATGTCCCAAAGACAATCGGATAGAATATGCATTCATCGGACGATCGAATGTAGGGAAATCCAGTCTTATCAACATGCTCTGCAACCACAAGGGACTGTCCAAAACATCATCCACACCAGGCAAAACCCTTCTCATCAATCACTTCTTGATTAACGATGAGTGGTACTTGGTTGACCTGCCGGGCTACGGATTTGCCAAGAGATCCAAGAAAGTGCAGGCGGATATTGAGAAAATGATTAACACCTACATTTTGCAACGAGAGCAGTTGGTCAACCTGTTCGTGTTGATTGACGTGCGTCACGAGCAACAAAAGATAGACCGTGCGTTCATCGATTGGTTAGGAGAAAACGAGATACCCTTCACCATTGTGTTCACCAAAGCCGACAAACTGGGCACGGTAAAGGCGAAAGCCAATGCAGCCCAGTGGATGGAACAATTAAGAGATGCATGGGAAGAACTGCCACCTTACTTTATTACGAGTTCGGAAAAACGTACGGGCCGCGAAGAGTTGTTGGCTTACATCGATGAAATAAACCAATCACTTTTGTAAACATGGCTGGACCAATACCTTATTTAGACGTTCAGAATCTAACGAAATCTTTCGGCGACCTTGTTTTGTTCAACAACATCTCCTTCTCCGTTGCCGAAGGTCAGCGCATCGGTCTCATCGCCCAGAATGGCACCGGCAAGTCTACCCTGCTGTCGGTTCTCACCGGTAAGGAAGGCAAGGACGGTGGCGAAATTATCTTAAAGAAAGATCTCAAGATTGGCTATCTTGAACAGAAGACCCGGTTTGATGAAAACGAATCGGTGTTAGACGCTTGCTTCAATCATCAAGGCGATCCGCAGAAAGTGTTAAAGGCCAAGCAAATACTAACGATGCTGCACATTGGCGATCTTGACCAACCCATGGGACAACTGAGTGGTGGACAGCAAAAACGGGTGGCCTTGGCGAACGTCCTGATTACAGAACCCGAACTGTTCATCCTCGATGAGCCGACCAACCATTTGGATTTGGAAATGGTAGAGTGGTTAGAAAGCTATCTGTCGCGGGGCAACAAAACGCTGCTGATGGTGACGCACGACCGCTTTTTCCTGGACCGCGTGTGCAATTCGATTCTTGAATTAGACGACCGAAGCATCTACGCATACCGCGGTAATTACAGTTATTATCTGGAAAAGCGCCAAGAACGCATCGAAAACAAGCGGGCGGAGGTGGCGCGCGCCAACAACTTGTATCGCACCGAACTGGAATGGATGCGACGCATGCCACAGGCTCGCGGACACAAGGCGCGTTATCGTGAGGAGGCCTTCTACGAACTGCAACAGGTAGCCAAACAAAAGGTTGAGGAAAGACAAATCAGACTGAAATCGAGCAACGTGTACATCGGTTCCAAGATTTTCGAGTGTCAATATGTATCGAAGGCTTGGGGCGACAAAGTGATACTGAAAGACTTTTATTACAACTTTGCCAGATTTGAGAAATTAGGAATCATCGGCAATAACGGAACCGGGAAGTCAACGTTCATCAAGTTGTTAATGGGACTCGTTGAACCCGACAGTGGGAAGTTCGACATCGGTGAAACCGTTCGTTTTGGCTACTTCTCGCAAGAAGGATTACAGTTTGACGAACAGCAAAAAGTGATTGACGTGGTCAGTGACGTTGCCGAGAACATCAATCTGGGTGGCGGCAAAAGCATGACGGCATCGCAGCTGCTGCAACACTTCTTGTTCACGCCCGAGCAGCAACACAACTTTGTTTACAAACTCAGTGGCGGTGAATTGCGCAAGTTATACCTTTGCACGGTCTTGATGAAAAATCCCAATTTCCTGGTACTTGATGAGCCTACGAACGATTTGGACATTCAAACACTGCAGGTGCTGGAAAACTATTTGCAAGACTTTCCCGGGTGCGTAATCGTCATCAGTCACGACAGATATTTCATGGACAAGGTAGTTGACCACATCTTAGTGTTCAAGGGTGAGGGCGAAATTCAAGACTTCCCCGGCAATTACACGCAATTCAGAGAGTGGAACAGTCTGAAACCCATCGAGCAGAAGCCTGAAGAAAAGAAGGAGAAGCCTGCCGCAAAGGACTACAGAAGCAATGAAAAGAAAAAGCTCTCTTATAAAGAAAAACGAGAGTTTGAAGCTTTGGATGAGGACATTACAAAGCTGGAGCAACAGATTAAGGATTTGGAAGAAGAGATATGCAGCGGGAAGTTGACCGTTGAAGACCTCACGGCCAAGAGCATGCTGCTGCCCACCTTAAAAGAAGAGCTGGATGAAAAAAGCATGAGATGGCTCGAATTGTCCGAACTATCCTAAGTGTATGGCCCGACACTTCCGCCCCACTCTACAGACTTTTGTCACTTTTTTTCACGAAAAGGGTGTAGAACATATTGCCAGGTTTGCTGACATGTAGTTTGAGCAAACCACCCAACAGGTGCGCGAGCGCATCTACCTCGGAAAGCAACGTCTATGACATTGACGCCCAAAGTCATGAACTTTGATGCCCAATTCACATGACTTAGGCATTCAAAGTCCATGCAATTGAAAACACACAAAACATATCGCTTTTTCAAAGGTCTTTGAGGATGTTTTGCATAAAATGGTTAGCGTTGCAATATCTTGCGACCGTTCGTGACCACAACACCCTTGTAGTTCTTGCTCACCTGCCG
>CAMQBP010000287.1 GCA_946999025.1 uncultured Prevotella sp.
AGCTCATGAGTGCCGAAGAGGTTGACAAGATTCTCGACCCAAAGGCCATGTTGCAATCACACAACCTATAAGCATAGGGCGAAAGCCCTGACAACATGATAGGGGGATGCATCATCGTTTTGATGCACCCCCTTTTCTTTTTGTTTCAACAACGAATGAACATGATTGTTGTTAATCTACGAATAACACAAATTACACGAATCAACTAAACAAGACAATGAATTTCATTGACTCCAACAATCGGATTCGTGTTTTTTGTTCAATTCGTTGTTAAACACAAGAAAATGATTTATGTTAAACAACGAATTTAACGAATCAAACGAATCAACTAAACAAGACCATGAACGCAAGCGTTCTGCGAATAAAACAAATCTGCCAACATAACCATGTCGTGTGCCTTTGCCAAATTCGTTTGATTCGGTGAACGCCTGCGTTCATTGATTCTAACAAAAGGATTCGTGTCTTTTGTTAAATTCGTTGTTAAAACAAAAAAATGATTGTTGTTGGCAACATACTTTCTTTATGAAAGAGTTGTTCCACACCACCAGCTGGATGATGCTGGATGTTACAACCTGGCGAGCGGCTATCAAACACAAAGTGGGAGGGTAACCAATGGTTCCCTCCCACTTTATTTCATTTCATGAGTAGTTGCATGACAATTCTCGGCACGCATGCCGAGGGTTACCACCCGCTACCCCAGTTCTTTTCATAGTTGCCGTCCTCTTCATCCCATGAGTCCAAGTCGTCACCCTGCCACTTCTTTCCGTTGGCTCCATGTGCATCGCTACCGTCACGTGGTATTGACCTGGTTTCCATCATGCCGGCATTTGTACCCATTTTAATGATTTCGGTGCGTGGCGACAGGTAGGTGCGCCTGTCGCTGGCAGCGTTGCTTATCTTTTTATCTTTAGTGTTCATCTTTATTTCGTCTTTAATGTTTTCTTACCCTTCATGATATACATGCCCGATGGCAGACTGTCGAAGTCGGTGCCTACATAGCGGCCGTCCAAGGTGTATATGCGCTGTGCGCCTTGCTGTACATCGGTGTTTCCTGTCACATCGTTGATGCCCGTCGTCTCTCCTTCCGAGAGCACTACGAACTTCTTGGCACCTAAAGTCCCTGGCATGCGCAAAATAAAGCCACGGAATGGTGGCACAAAGTCTTCATTTTTAGTAGAATACTGCCTCCATACATCTTTTCCTGGGTAATTTACGTTCAGCACCCAAGGGCTATAGTCATAATTCGTCTCACCACCAATGTTACCATCTTTATACCAATAGCTTGAGGTTCTTTCAGTGCTGCCATAGAAAGCGTAGCTTTGGTCTGTTTTGCCTTTCTCGAAGAATTGCGGCTTAAGAAGTTTAGATTTCGGAAGCTTTTCACCAGACGCAGCAATTACCACGGGATTGCCGACAGCCTCGAAATCCTCCGACCTATGCTCCTTACCATCGGTGATACGCAGCAGGTAGGGGCGGTTCGCCTCGAGCGTGCTACCGTCGGGGATTGAGTTGAAGTAATAAGTTTCTTTTAATATGCGTTGTCCCCAACCGTCTAGTTCGCCTGTGTCTATACTCTGTAGATAGTCTAATTTGTATGCGCGTATACCCTTCGGCAGTTTCACGGCGTATGGCAGGAAGATGGTGAAACAGTTCTTGCCTTCGATAAAGTGAGAGAGGGAAGGCAAGTCGCGCTGATAAACCACTTCATTGGCTTTGATAGCATAAGGGAACTCGTAATCCGTACCGTCCACCAAAACCAATTTGGAACATTTGCCGTCAGACTTGACAAAGTTCACGTCCTGACCAGCCGCAATACTGATGTCCGACACTTTGGGTAGGTAAACGAGCGTGTGGGTTGGCAGACCTGCTGTAATCGTGTTTGAGTTCGCTTCGCGTGACAAATTCTTCAGATTGTTCTTAACCACCGTGCTATTCACGTCGCGCAGGTCAAGATATTCCACATTAGTACATCCTTCGAGAAAGCCCGCACCTACCGTGCAGTTGGTACTACCCTTTAAGGTAAATCCTGTCAGCAGTTCATTTCCCTTAAAGGCTTCATTGCCTATTTCCTCAACATTGTCAAGAACAACAAAATCACCTGTCAGCTTACCATTTTCAAAAGCCCTTGCACCGATTTTCTTTACAGCAGATAACTCGTTAAAACTTTTAATACTGGCATTTGCGAAAGCTCTTTCTTCTATGGTAGTCACCGTAAGGGGAATAACAAATTTATCTAAATCTTTAAAAGCCTTTTCAAACATACCCGTTGGGATCGTTGTTATGCCATCTTGCAAGGTTACAGACTTAACTTTAGACCCGGCCCCGGCAAAGGCTTCTACTCCCGACCGCTGATCAACATCAGGTAAGGTTTTATACAAATCTGTAATTTCAGTATCTGTATCTTCGGGCTTTACCCCGAGATTTGCCGATTTGGGAACTTCCATCGAAAATCCAGAGCCTTTGAATGCCTGATAACCCAAGTACCTGATGTTCGGACATGACAAAGTCGCACCCGCAGTTGAACATAGCTCAAAGGCTTGAGGCCCTATAGCTGTTTGACCGGGTATTGTAATTGTTACGGTAGGATTTGCTGTAACATTTCTTCTAAATTTAAGGTTTTTATAAGTATAATAATAACCCACAACGCTCCTATAAAAAGCTTGCCGTCCGATGGTTTTCAGTCCCTCAGGGAAGTTGATAGTACATGCGTAGGCTTGATAAAAGGCAGCCTCCTCAATGTGCTCAATGGTTGAAGGAAGAACAAAATTTACTTGAATCGCTTTTTTAGCGTTTCCATCATAAGTTCCCCTTTCATTAATGAATGCACAGGTACCAATGGCTGTGACTGTCCAGTCCTTGCTTTGATAGGTGACTTTCTCAGGAATGGTTATTGTATTATTCAGT
>CAMQBP010000288.1 GCA_946999025.1 uncultured Prevotella sp.
CCCTCGATGTTGCTTTGGTAATAATCAATCTCCGTCTGTGTAAAATCGTGGCGCAACTTCTGTAAAAACTCTTCAAACGAGCGGTTGCCGTAGATGTCTGGTTCCCGTTTGCCCAATAAGTTGAGGTTCGGGCCGTTGATGATCATTATTTTCATAATTCGCCTTATTTGTTTATCTTTGCAGTATTGCTGCCACCCGCGCTTCACTCTCTTTGATGCGGCGTGAAGGACTGGCAGGTATATGTTGCAAAAATACGCATTATAATGGAAAGCAACAAGGAATCTATCGCGAATGTTGTCAAGGCCTACACGCGCTATCTGAAACTTGAACGCAACTATTCTCCCCATACGTTGGATGCCTATCAGCGCGACTTGCGTTGGCTGTTGGATTATTGTGAGAACGTTGGGATGCATCCCAAGGATATGCAGTTGAAAGATTTGGAGCTGTTCGCAGGCCAGTTGCACGAACACCATATCGGTCCAACTTCGCAAGCTCGTATCCTGAGCGGGGTACGTTCGTTCTACCGTTTCCTGGTTCTTGACGGCTACATCGAGCAAGATCCTACCGAGTTGTTGGAATCTCCGCGGCTTGGGGAGCATCTGCCGGAGGTGCTGTCCACCGAGGAAGTGGACATGATAGAGAACAGCATCGACTTGTCCAAGCCCGAAGGACAGCGCAACAAGGCCATCATCGAGGTATTGTTCTCGTGCGGTTTGCGCGTGTCTGAGCTGGTCAACCTGCAGCTTTCCAATCTGTATTTGGACGAAGGCTTCATCCGCGTCACCGGCAAGGGCAACAAAGAGCGACTCGTACCCATCTCGCCCAAAGCCATCAAAGAACTGAATCTTTGGTTTCTCGACCGCAATTTGATGAAGATAAAACCCGGTGAACAAGACTATGTGTTCCTCAATCGCCGTGGTGCTCATCTCACTCGCACCATGATTCTCATCATGCTGAAACGCCAAGCCCAGGAGGCTGGCATCCAAAAAACCATCTCTCCACACACCCTTCGCCACTCGTTTGCCACCGAACTGCTGAAGGGTGGGGCCGACCTTCGCGCCATTCAAGTGATGCTGGGGCACGAAAGTATCGGCACCACTGAAATCTATACGCACATTGACACCACGACCTTGCGCGAGGAGATACTCCTGCATCACCCGCGAAACGCCAAAGATAGGCCCGATGAGGCCAGCAGACCGTCTGCCAACGACCTTGAAAGCCAACAATAGGCGCACGTCGACCAAAGTGAATATGCAAACTCTCATGAATCTCGATTTACAAGTTTTTAGAAGCGTGGCTCACCATCTGAGCTTCACCAAGGCCTCACAAGAGCTGTATATCAGCCAGCCTGCCATCAGCAAGCACATCCAGAAGCTGGAGGCCGCTTACCATGTTAGATTATTCGACCGACTGGGCAACCGCATCTCGTTGACACAGGCTGGGCGACTGTTGCTGAAGCATAGCGACGTGTTGGCGGCCGATTACCAGCGACTCGACTTTGAGATGAACCGGCTGCGGCAGCGCATCAGTGGTGGAATACGTATTGGGGCCAGCACCACCATCTCGCAGTATGAACTGCCCCAGATGCTGGCCAACTTTCTCAAGGCTTACCCGCAGACGGACATTTCGGTCATCAGTGGCAACTCACGGGAGATAGAGGCAGCCCTGATGGATGGTAAGATAGACATCGGATTGGTAGAGGGCATCGTGCGGCAACCGCCCTGCAAGTATTCTTTCCTGATGAAAGACGAGTTGGTCGCCATTGTCCGTTCGGGACATCCGCTGACGCTGCGTGGTTCCATCACTATCGGTGATCTGTGTAAACAGCCGCTGGTGTTGCGCGAGATGGGGTCGGGTACGCTCGATGTCTTCGAGCGTGAGCTGAAAAGACACCAGTTAACGCTCGCAGACATGAACGTCAAGCTATACCTCGGCAGTACCGAAAGCATCAAGCGATTCATTCTGCATTCAAACTGCATGGGCATCATTTCCGTCCGCGCGGTGCGGAAAGAGGTGCTGGAAGGCGAACTGAAGGTGATTGAGATAGAGGATATGAAGCTGGAAAGAGATTTCGTTTTTGTAGAAAAACACGGTGAGAGCGGCCAATTAGTCAATGTCTTCAAGCGGTTTGTTACGTCAGAATGTAAGGGATGAGTCCTGTCGAAATGCGATTCAAAGCAACTGTTAAAAGTTGCACGAACGCTCATTTTTATACACGCAGGTTTTGCCTCGAGTTTTCTTTCAAATAGCAAAAGAAAGGCTCTGAATATGCGTTTTTCAGAGTACATTTTGCGTGTTGAAAACTTAGTAGCATGCTTTTGCCAGCCAATCTCTATGCTTTTATGCTCCAAAAGCATGCAGATTGATGACCGAATGCATAGATATTACGAGGCAAAAAGGCTGTCTTTACGGAGCATTTCGCAGGGGCCCAATTAGTAAAGTATTGATAATGAGGGTAGTACATTTTTGCGATATTTTGAAAAATCTGATGCCTCGTGCGGAATAGGTCAAGGATTTTAGTTAAAAAACGCAAAGTTTTCTATGTAGTTGTATAAATATGTAGGCGGCTGAAAGTTGTGTTGTTCTTGTCGTTATAACTACAGGTTATGGGTTATAGTTATTTGCTATACGTCGCATTGGCGATTTTTGTGTACCTTTGCCGCTCAATCATTAAAAAGTAAAATCAATGCTTAGTGAAAAAAGAAGCAGCATGCTGCATGGCGTACTGTTGATTACCTTGTTTTCGTTAGCCGCGTTCTATATTGGCGACATGGGGTTTGTAAAAAGCCTATCGTTCAGTCCGATGATAGTCGGCATCATCCTTGGCATGCTCTATGCCAACAGTTTGCGCAACAATTTACCTGACACATGGGTTCCGGGAATCCTGTT
>CAMQBP010000289.1 GCA_946999025.1 uncultured Prevotella sp.
GCGATCCTAATCAATATTTCTGTCCTGGTGACAGGCACGAACATCCTGCATGGGACAGCTTGTGCTTTGATTATGGCAAGGACGAGGTGATGCACTTCCTGCTGTCCAACTGTAAATATTGGTTGGAGGAATTCCATTTCGATGGGTTCCGTTTCGATGGTGTCACCTCGATGCTCTATTATAGCCATGGATTAGGGGAGGCGTTTACCAACTATCCCGATTATTATAATGGTCATCAGGACGGTGATGCCATTTGTTATCTGACATTGGCAAACCAGGTTATCCATGAAGTGAACCCGGATGCGATAACTATTGCAGAAGAGGTTAGCGGCATGCCGGGCTTGGCTGCCAAGGTGAAGGATGGCGGCTTGGGCTTTGATTACCGCATGTCCATGAACATACCCGATTTCTGGATCAAGACCATCAAAGAGCTGAAGGATGAAGATTGGAAACCCAGCTCCATCTTTTGGGAAATCAAGAACCGGCGTTCTGACGAGCAGACCATCTCGTATTGCGAGAGTCATGACCAGGCCTTGGTAGGTGATAAAACCATCATCTTCAGGCTGATTGACGCTGACATGTATTGGCACTTCAAGAAAGGTGATGAAAATGCCTTGGTTCATCGGGGTATAGCACTTCACAAGATGATCAGGTTGGTTACTGCATCCACAATGAATGGAGGTTATCTTAACTTCATGGGTAACGAGTTCGGGCATCCTGAATGGATTGATTTTCCAAGAGAAGGAAATGGATGGAGCCATAAATATGCCCGAAGACAGTGGAACCTGGTGGACAACCAGGAGCTGGATTATCATTATTTGGGAGACTTCGACCGTGCGATGGTCAACCTGTTGAAATCACAGAAGGGATTCAACAAAACGGCGGTTCAGGAAATTTGGCATCATGATGGCGATCAAATACTGTGCTACATGCGGGGAGATTTGGTGTTTGTGTTTAACTTCTCGCCCTCCCAATCGTTTGTAGATTATGGCTTTCTCACTCCGGCAGGAAGCTATCAAGTTGTGTTGAATACAGATGATCCCAAGTTTGGCGGTAATGGTTTGACAGACGATAGCGTGGAGCATTTGACCAATTTTGACCCCCTGTACGAAGAAGCAAACAAGGGCTGGCTTAAATTATACATCCCGGCACGCAGTGCCATGGTTTTGAAGAAACGCTAAACATCCCCTCTTGGTCACACAGCCTATAACTCGTTTGAATGATACGTTGTTGATACGTATGGTGTGCAGCATTTTGTTTTGTTGCTTTACTTTCGTGTATCTGTATGTGTACCAAGCTGATGTTTTGGCCGTGGCGCAACATATACTGTCGGGTGGAAGAACCGCTTACCATGCCGGTGTCGGTGCGGTATTGATTACCTTGACGCTCTTTCTGGTGCATCTTGGCGTATCTTATGTCTGTCGTCCTATAGGAATAGGCTTCTCGCTTACCTTTTTCCCCTCATTACTGTTACTGACAATTCTGACAGATGTCAGTAATGACATTGACCGCCACTTTTCATTGGGATGGTGGTGGATAGCGGCACCTTTGCTGCTGTTGGCCTATGGAGGTCTGATGTGGGTTCTCAAGAGAAACAGGCACCAAGTGGAAGAAGGAAAAGCGCATGAAGGGCTCGTGCATCTCTTGTGGCAAAATATCATAACGCTGGGTGTAATGTTTGTGTTGGTAGGTCTGTTCAGTAATCATGACGTGGTTTTTCATGAGCGAGCCAAAATGGAACAAGCTATCGTCAACCAAAAGTACAAAGATGCGCTGGAGGTGGGGAAAAACGATTTGAAAACCGATTCAAACCTGGTGATGCTGCGTGCCTATTGCTTGTCAAAGACGCATAAAATGGGGGAGAGCCTGTTTGAATATCCTTTGATAGGCGAGTCCCAGACGCTGCTGCCGAACGGCAGTTCGGTGAGAATGCTGATGACACCAGATAAAGATATGTATCGTTACATCGGTATCATACCTAGACAGCAGATGCCTGTCATGCGCTATTTGGAACTCATCACGGAGAGCAGAAAGGCCAAGGAACCAGCCGGAGATTATTTGTTATGCGGCTATTTGTTGGATAAAAATTTGGACAAGTTTGTGGCTCATCTTCCTCGTTACTATCATGTTGACAGCTTGTTGCCTAAACATTATCGTGAGGCATTAGTGCTTTATACCCATTCGCGATCAAATCCAAAGCTGGTATATCATGATGCGGTGGCAGATGCGGATTACAGAGATTATCAGGATTTGGAAAAAAAATATCCCGAAAAGATGGTCAGACAAACCAAAATTCGGGATATCTATGGGAAAACATATTGGTACTACTTTCATTTTCACCAAAAGAAGTGAGTGCCAATGTGCCTGATGAGTTGGGAACACCCCTTAGGTGAAACCTCTTGTTATTTCACTGCATTCAATGCTTTTACCCAATCGGTGTCAATGGAAAACTGCGTAATGAATTTTTCATTGTCTATGTATGCGTAGGTGATTTCTTTCTCCGGATCGTTGAATAGTGGATTTTGAACGGTGGCATTCTTGAATCGAGCCATCAAGATTTCTTTGTCCTGCTTATTGGATGAACGAGCCAAACGCTTGACAAAGCTATTGACAAAGTCAATCATGGCATTGGTTTGTCTGCCTAATTCCAACTCGGTGAAATGGTCGTTTTGCGCCGCTTTCGTGATAAGGTAGAAGATAGCATCGGCCTTGAAAGTGGCTATTTTCCGCTCTTCCAAGTTTCTTTTTGTGTCGTTCTTGATGGCTTCAGCCTGGTGCATGATGCGATTTACTTCATTGTAGATTTCTTGTGACGTGGCATTCACTGCAAATGTGCAGGTGAAAGCGAGTAGCATAATGATTTTTTTCATAATTCTCTTAT
>CAMQBP010000290.1 GCA_946999025.1 uncultured Prevotella sp.
CGCAGCACGTCGCCAAACCAGTCTGCCATGTCTTCGTTGAGTATGCCAGTGTCTGCCTTGAACTGCCGTGTCTCGACAATGGAGTAGTTTTTGTTGACACCGTCGATAACAGCCGACTTGCGCTTGAAGGTGGGCGACTTCTTGAGCGTTCCGGTGCAATAAAGCAGTTCGTCGCAGCCAAAAGAATTGACGAAGAGCAATATGGGAGAGGCATCGGGGCAGGCTGCATCGATGATGAACGACTGGCGGCGCGCGCCTGCCGTGACAACGTAGCCACGCAACGACTTGCCTGGTTGCACGTAGCCCTTGGGGCTTACATCAATGGTGGTGAAGCTTGGGTTTGAACCCATGGGCGTTACACCGTATGAACGCATGGTGCCGTCGGTGTAGTAAGCCGTGACATTAGCGGCATCGTTACCGACATAGTGCAGATACTCGAGGCGACCCACGGCGGTGATCTTTGTGCCGATGAGCAGTGACAGGAAATGATTTTGGCAGAAATCATCACAAGAGGTGGGAACGTCAGCCTCGCAATAGACAAGGGTAAAGTCGATGGACGAGCGGTCTGTCGCCAAGCCGTCTTTGTACTCCTCCATGGTGATGTGGCATTGCGCCACGAGTGGTCGCCTCACGTATGAGGTGAGCAAATTGCCAAGCTCGGAGAGCGTTATCGTGGCATTGACAGGAAAGAGCGTCTCGCTGTACACTTGCTCGTTGTTGATGAGAATGCTCACATCGAGGCGGTCGCCTCCAATGCCCACCGTGAGGTTGGGAATGTTTTTAGAGAAGCATCTTGTGGGAATGCCTTTTCTTATCGTAATGCCCATATATGTAAGTTTTTTATTGTTGTGAAAGCAAAGATAAGGCAATGGCATTGCATTGTAAAATACAATCAAAAAGGCATGCTATCCTCACGGACGGCATACCTTTTATCGCATTCTTCCGATACTCTGTTAAAAGTATTAAAAATAATACCAAAAGTTGCTCGAATCTTTGTTTGATAGTATTATTTTTACTACCTTTGTGTCGTCAAACAATAACAATATACAATCAATGAAAAGATATAAAGTTAAAGAAGTCATCAAGATGTTAGAAGCAGACGGTTGGGAACTCATAGCAACCAAAAGTGACCACCGACAATTTAAGCATCCAAACAAAAAAGGAAAAGTTACCGTGAGAGGACAAAAGAATGAAATATTAAATCAATTTTTATTAAACAGCATCTGGAAGCAGGCAGGGTGGAAATAATCCACCCCCTGCATTTAGAATATAAAAAAGAACATAAAAATTTTACGACAATGGAGAAAATAAGAGTAGACATAGCATGGTGTGAGCAAAATTTTGGAGCTACAATTGGAGAAAACGTACCTGGTGCAGTGGCTATTACCGCAAAGACATACGACGAGTTGATGATTGAAATTCCAGAGACGCTGCGCTTTCACGTCGAGGGTATGATAAACGATGGTGACGATGTGCCAGGGTGGTTGCGCAATGGCGAGTACGAGTTTGACTATCATCTTGACACTGCCGCACTCATACGTTCTTGTGAACGGTACGCAAGCCTTGCCGCCATATCTCGGGCATCTGGTGTCAATCAGCGCCAACTGAGCCATTACGCCAATGGTGTGAAGAAACCACGACCACAACAGCGCAAGCGAATCGTGGATGGACTTCACGCAATAGGTAGAAAATTGATTGCCATTGTATAGTTATTGTTTGACAGCTAATTTGCAATGGGGGCGGAGTTTGATAGCTCCGCTTTTTTTATACTAGTCCAATAAAATTATATTGAGACCTATTTTATAGCATTTTTTATAACTTTACTTTTTCATCTTTACTATACTGGTTGTTTCAGATATTTTTTCCAAGTATTCAAAAAAGTAGCATTTTCATCGAGTAAAGAATTGCTACAACAAAGAACTTATAAAATTTTGTTTTTCTTTTTTTTGCAAATTGCTGTTTTATCACCAGACTTTTTCCAAAATATATGATAAAACCTAAATTAATTTGAGTTTACACATTTTTTATGGGTAAAGACTTCCTCACCGTCTTGATAGAATTCATTTTGAGACTCGTTGCATTAATTGCCAACATCATATCATTATTCTATCAGATTTAAGGTCGTAAAATGCCATGACGATTGCAGATACATAGACAATAGAATAGATCTTGTCATCATTTTCTTCCATGTTCATTTACATATCTGTCACATCTGATGAAACTTTATGGTAGGCTTTGAAGTTAATCGCTTTTTTTTTGATTGTTAGACATTCCTATGTTGAAGACTGGGTAGTTTTTCAGATACCTGAATTTTTCTTTTTTCCTTCATTTTATTGAGTTTATTTTTATACGTTAGAAATCCGTTTATCATCTTTTTAATTTTGGAACCATATTTTTTTGTATATTCCTTTTCCTCTTTGTTGATATGCACGCCAAACGGTGATAAATTTAATCTGCGTGCTTCACTGGTAGATTGTATCATTCATCTCATAGAGCCTCTCAAGATTTTGTTCTAAAATTGATGCTTTGATAATGTATACTTAGGCTTTTTCTTATGTATATGATGTCATTCAATAACGGTTACTTTTTCATCTTTTCATTTTTTCATCTTTAGCTATTGATTTTTCTGTTGTACTTATTCCTTCCTCGTAGTCTGTTTCATAAGCTTTTGTAAATCATTGTTTTGCATTCCATTACTGTCAACCGAGTATAGCTGAAGTTTTTATTTTTTTTTCCGTCTTTAGTCATTCTAAACTTCTGTATAAAACTCTGCCATTTTTTCTATGATGTTGTCCTCCTCACCATAGCTTTTAACATGAGATATTTTTTTATCAATTGAATGTGCTTTATTGTAAGATAATGATTATCCTTATTAGCTTG
>CAMQBP010000291.1 GCA_946999025.1 uncultured Prevotella sp.
TAGAGCATCTGACTACGGATCAGAAGGTTGTGGGTTTGAATCCCGCGGGAGTCACACAGAAGGATGGTCTTGAAGGTCATCCTTTTTTCATTTTCCCAACTTGAAGTCAATGGATTTCGCCGACGTCTACGGCGTCTACCGAGTGCTTATGTGCATGAGCCTGAAATAAACACCCCTCACCCATACGTTTTTCTTGTAAATAAATACAAAAAACAAAAAAACGCTTGCACGAATAACATAAGCACCGTATACTTGGCGCGGAGGAAATAGCGACAATATGGAAAAAGGAAATTTTATAAGCATCAGCGACAGCGGGGCAAAGCTGTCCGTGTCCGTTATCGTATTCAAGGAAAACGATGACTACATAGCCTATTGTCCATCGCTCGACCTCAGCGGCTAAGACCGCACGGAAGAAGACGCAAAGCGAGATTTCGAGTACGTATTGCACCAATGGATCACCGAGCAGTTGGGAAACAATACGATACACGACGACCTCAGACAACACGGCTGGAAGTTGAAGGGCAGCACCGCAAAAGAACCAAGTCTCATCGATATACTGAGAGGAAACAAGTCAGCCGACAAAGTCTTTTCCATGTCAGAGTATAGCAAACTGAACGTGAGCACCGAGATATCCTGCTGCCAATGAACACCTACAAGTTGAGCAACATAACGCTCGAAGAGTTCAGACGTTTTCTTTTTGACATAGGATGCAAAAGGGTGTCAACAGAAGGCGGGCATGAAAAATGGAGAAAAACAAGGACTGCTACGCTCGGTCATCCTGCAAACGCACATAGACTCCATACCAGAGTTTATCATAAAGAGCAACCTACGTACGCTCGGATTTAGTCGCTCCGACTTTATTGAGTGGCTGAAACAAAATCGCTAAGCGCATTTGCATTATATGAAAATATTTCTGTCCGGTAAAACTTTATCAAACAAAGATAACTAAAAGGGCTGACACCTCGTGAGAAGTGTCAGCCCTAAATTATTTTTCAGTTATTTTGAATTGTTTAATGGTTATTTTACAGTTTCAGTTTTAAGGCTTACCGGCCCAAAAACTTCCCAATGGTATTTAGACACTCTTCGCATGGTCGTTTACGAGGATTATGCCACAGGCAATGTCTATAGATTCCTAATCAACGACTTCACTCACTCCTACCTGGCCATAGCTGAACTTTTTAGGGAACACTGTTAGTCCTAACATCATCACACAGAAAGATAATTATGAGTGCTTATTGTTCAAACGTGTCAAGCGCAGAACTGTTTCCTTCCACGGTATATACCAGATGACGAACCAGGAGACAAACACCACTACATAAATGGCAATAATGCCTGGAGAGAAACTGAAATAACCTTGGTTTGAAAAATTGAACAGGGTATGGAAACACGCACAGGCCGTTAGGCTTCTTGTGTCGCGGGCAATATTGCCAATACCCCAAGCTCCGAGAAGCAACACGCCGAAAAAGATTAGGCCTCCTATATCGAACCTTATGGCAATGTGCCAGAAAAACCACATGGTGGCAATGAGAAAATTGCTTGAGACGCGGTTCATGTGCATCAGTTCTCCTTGCAGATAACCTCTCCATCCGACTTCTTCAAGCAGCGAATAAATGAGCGTACCCATCAGAATAAGGCTCAGGTTTCGGTCAAGCAAGAAGCATATGACGATGGGAATGGCAAACGTACAGACAGACTTTATGACCGACTTGCCCGTGAGGGTGCAATATAATTTGCGCTTGAATATCAATACAGCTACCAGGGCTCCCAGACAAGGCCCGATACCTTGTGCCCACACCCGAAGCCAGCCAATAAAAGGGCTGGCAACAAAGTCCCAATACCTCAACACAATTGCTCGGATGAGTACTGCAATTACATAGAATAAAGCGATTGCCTTCCATTTGATTCCTGGTGTTTTTGTATTCATTTTGTTAAAATCTTGAGTCAGACGAAACATTATAGAGTCAACCAGCAGTTGCATCTTGTGTACAAAGATATCAATAATTTTGAAAAACCCCTCCTTGAAGCGTTAAGACTTCATAAAATCCGCAAAAATATCGCCGAGGTGTAGTTCCCACTTTCTCTGACCTGGAGGTCGTAGCACTTTCCTTCACAGCCGAAGCATTCAGTATCGACAGCGAGAACTATCTTTTTGTCCGTCTGGGCAGCGAGTGTCCCACTGCCATTCCTAATCTCATCACCCGTCGCCAGTTCAACCAACGCAGAAAACAGACCCGTCTGCTTGGCGAAAGCATCCGCAAATCGATAGCAAGAGCCATTGATGGCGGTGAGTTTGTTTTCAGTATTGACTCCAAGCCCGTAAAAATTTGTCAGAATGCGCGTGCCAAACGGTGTGCCATGGGCAAAGGGGATGGAAGCCTTGCCCCGGCGTGGGGCTACTGTGCCTCCCTAGGGATGCACTACTATGGTTATAAACTTCACGCCCTGTGCGGTATTTCGGGCGTGATCCACTCCTTTGACATGACTGCTGCCAACGTACATGCCCTGCATTATCTGAAAGATATACAATGGGAATACCATAACTGCATGATACTTGGCGACAAGGGCTATCTGAGTGCTCCCATGCAGCAGGATCTGTTCTCAACGGCCAACATCGTTCTCGATGTGCCATACAGGCTGAATCAGAAGGGCTGGCGGCCACCAAGCTGGGCCTATAGGAGATACAGAAAGAGAATTGAGACGGTGTTCTCCCAATTGAATGATCATCTGATGATGATACGCAACTATGCAAAGCAACCACAAGGATTCTTCACAAGGATAGCTGCAAAGATAGCAGCCTTCAATTAGTTTGATAAAGTTTTACCAGACAGTAATAATTGAAAATACATTGTAAACTTTCAATCCGTTTCTTATTTGTCAT
>CAMQBP010000292.1 GCA_946999025.1 uncultured Prevotella sp.
GCTTGTAGGCCACACAATAGGGTGCCGTAGCATCGATAATGGCTTTGTTGAAAGCGTAAATGGGGTCTTCTTCATGCAGCAAGTGTGGCGGTATCTTCTTGATATCGGGGTCAAGTCCTACACATAGAAAAGATTTTTTGTTGAAGATCTGTTTTATAAGTTGTTGTCTGTTCATAAACTGTCCGTGAATATGTAAGTGTTGAATTTATGTGAACGTTTTTCGCTTTGGCTCAGTTGATTACAACCATGCTTCACCTGGCGCATGGAGGATGAATTTCAATCTCTATGCTTTTCCCATCCAATCTCCATGCCTTTGCCATCCAATCTCCATGCCTTTGCCGTCCAATCTCCATGCTTTTGACAGCCAATCTCCATGCTTTTGACAGCCAATCTCCATGCTTTTGGAAACCATCTTCAGAACGTTTTCTAACATTCTGTATATCAGTTGGTTATGAAGACGTATCATCTTGCGCATGGGAATGACCTTTTTGGGTGATTAGCTATTTAAAAGTTGTTATTGTATTTGTAATCTATACTTGAAAAGAAGTGATGACTTTTTGTTTAAAGTTCCGACTCTTTGAGCTTTTCAGCATTCTCTGCTACGGTCAATGCGTCTATCATGTCTTGTATGTCACCATTCATGAAACCTTGCAAATCGTGTGTGGTGTAGCCTATTCGGTGGTCTGTCACACGTCCCTGTGGATAGTTGTAAGTCCTGATTTTGGCACTACGGTCGCCTGTTGAGACCAGTGTTTTACGTTTGTTGGCAATGTCATCGATATACTTCTGATGCTCTCTGTCGTAGATGAAGGTGCGCAAGCGTGACAGCGCGCGCTCCTTGTTCTTAGGCTGATCTCGCGTCTCGGTACACTCTATGAGTATTTCCTCCACTTCACCTGTGTTGGGATTCTTCCAAGGATAACGCAGACGAACGCCCGATTCAACCTTGTTGACGTTCTGACCACCGGCACCCGAGCTTCTGAACGTGTCCCATTTGATGTCGCCTTCGTTGATGTTCACCTCAAACTGGTCGGCCTCTGGCAGCACGGCCACGGTGGCGGCCGAAGTGTGCATGCGTCCTTGCGTTTCTGTTGCCGGTACGCGTTGAACGCGATGAACACCGCTCTCGTATTTCAACACTCCGTAAACACGGTCTCCGGTTACGGCAAAGTCTATTTCTTTGAAACCGCCAACGGTGCCCTCATTCACAGCGGTGACACTCAGCGACCAGCCTTTTGAGTCACAAAATTTCTTATACATATTGAAGATATCACCAGCAAACAGCGCGGCTTCGTCGCCTCCCGTTCCTGCACGAATCTCCATCTGCACGTTCTTTTCGTCTTCGGGATCTTTGGGTACCAATGCCAATTTTATCTCTTCTTCCAACTGGGGTTGTAGCGCTTCGTTTTCCTGCAATTCTTCACGAGCCATCTCTTTCATGTCGGCATCCGTTTCATTGGCAAGAATGTCCTTCGACTCTTTGATGACGTTGAGGCAAGCAATGTAGCGCTTGCGCACATCCATGATGTTACCCAAGTCTTTATATTCTTTTGTTAGCTTGACGTATCGTGGCTGATCAGCAATGACGCTGGGGTCGGTAATCAGTGTTGCCACTTCTTCAAAACGAGCCTCTAATCCATCAAGTTTGTGGAGGATGTTGTTATTTTCTGTCATATAGGATTTTTAATATTCGAACTTTCCAAATTCTGATTGAATGGTCAATGCGCGTGTTCCCTCTTCGATATAACCGATGATTTGTGCGTCAACATTAAAGTTTTTGCTGATGTTGATGATTTTTTGTGCATGCTCAGGAGCTACATAGATTTCCATGCGATGCCCCATGTTGAACACTTTGTACATTTCTTTCCAATCGGTGCCACTGCACTTTTGTATCACTTTGAACAAAGGAGGAACGGGGAACAAGTTATCTTTCACTACTTTACAATTGTCGCCGACAAAGTGTAGCACCTTGGTTTGTGCGCCACCCGTGCAGTGAACCATGCCATGAATGTGACCTCGGTGTGCATCCAACACCTTTTTTATAATAGGCGCATAGGTGCGAGTAGGCGAGAGCACCAAATGACCGGCATCAACCTCAACGCCTTCTATGCTGTCGCTGAGACGATATTCGCCGCTATACACCAACTCGTCAGGCACGGCATTATCGTAACTTTCGGGGAACTTTTCTGCCAAATACTTGGCAAAAACATCGTGGCGGGCACTGGTCAGACCGTTACTTCCCATGCCACCGTTGTATGTCTTTTCGTAGGTAGCCTGTCCTGTACTGCTCAATCCGACGATGACATCACCAGGACGGATGTTCGCATTGTCGATGACGTCGCTGCGTTTCATGCGGCAGGTCACGGTTGAGTCGACGATGATTGTACGCACCAGGTCGCCTACATCAGCCGTTTCGCCTCCAGTGGGGTAGATGCCAATGCCCATATCTCGCATCTCTTGCAACAATTCGTCGGTGCCATTGATAATCGCGGAGATGACTTCACCGGGTATCAAGAGTTTGTTACGCCCAATGGTGCTCGATACCAAGATGTTGTCTACCGCCCCCACACACAGCAGGTCGTCGGTATTCATCACAATGGCATCCTGTGCAATGCCTTTCCATACGCTGAGATCACCCGTCTCTTTCCAGTACATATAGGCCAAGGATGATTTGGTTCCGGCACCATCGGCATGCATGATGTTGCAGTAATCAGGGTCACCTCCCAGTATGTCGGGAATGATTTTGCAGAAAGCTTGAGGGTAAATGCCCTTGTCGATGTTCTTGATGGCGTTGTGAACATCTTCCTTTGCGGCAGAAACACCGCGCATCATATATCTATCCATGTGTATCAATGTTTTTTAAGTTTGGTGA
>CAMQBP010000293.1 GCA_946999025.1 uncultured Prevotella sp.
ACAGCCAGTTTGCCCTCCACCTCATAGTCGTCATCGAAACTTTCGTCAACGCCATGGGCCAGTAAAGTGCGGTACAATGCACAGGTGCGCCGGTACATATTCCTGCGCAAGTCCGTAAGGAGCGTGTTCACCTGCTCCATGCGTTCAATCTCATCGGGAGAATAGGTAAACATCTTGTCCAATATCACAGTTCGCAGACCGATGTAGTCGTCTATTTCTTCCATGATGTTTTGTGAGGGACGTTCGAGATAGAAACTCAATGGATTTTTCCCGATGATACCCTTTATGTTTCCTTCCACCGACTGCAACAACTCGCGCAAGGTTGCGACATCCTTGGCCGCTTCAATGCGCTCAATATTGATTGTGCTCTCTTTTCGTGTCATTAGTCGTTCTCTTTAAGTTGTTCTTTCTCTTCTTCTGTAAGATGACGCCATTTGAGTGTTTCGCCGGTTGCAGAATACATTGTCAAGATGTCTCCGTTCCTGACGATGAAATCGTCCTCGCCGACTTGAACCGGCACACCGATTATTTCGCGAGAGGCAATGTGTTCGCCTTCTTCGTCGAAGAAGTGATACATATTGTCTTTGCAGAGGACTGCGAAGAATGAACCTCCAATGACAAGTCCGAGATAAGTCTTCTTGGAGATGACGCAGGAATCCATATCGCCGAGAGAGGTCCCTGTTAGAAACTCTTGTTTCTGTTTTCTCTTTGCGTCCATGTACTTGATAGTGGCCATGGGGAGGTAGCATACTCGTCTTGGTGTATTGCTGGTCGTTATTCCGATACGACTGAACGAGATTTTTACTGTTTTGATGTTGAGTGCCATACTATATAATTTTTAGAATTGTGCTGCAAAGTTATGATGGAGGCTATGCTGGATTGAGGCATTGGCATCAAGAATATCATCAAGGAATCCAAATTTCTATCTCGCCATTGTTCTGTTGGATGGTCTTTTGAACATAATTCCAAGGATTCTCCTTAATCTTGTGGTCTGACGAGATTTCAATCTTGGTTAATTGCGATTCATTGCTGAGTGTTATCTCACGCAGTTCGTGGCAGCATGAGCATCGTATCTCCCGAAGGCGGTCGCACTTGGAGGCAAGAACCTTCTGCACTTCGCTGCAACTGCAATCCAGGAACTCAATGTTGGTGTTGCATCTCAAATCAAGAACCGTTGCTGAAGTTCCTCTGCATTCAAGTCGCTTTAGTGCGACAAGTGGTGACAGGTCTGTAGGGCTGTTCCAGCAGATGCGCAGCCTTTCTATTGACGGAGCTTCACTGAAATCCAACTCGTCAATATGCATATCAATGTATCCGCTATCGAATGCCATGAAGGTGCAATCGAAGCATTCCAATGAAACTACAAAGTGTTCTTCTGAGGCTTTGGCCTTGTTGCCATAGTCATGCTCGATGCGTATAGGCTCTCCGGCATGGAACGACTGACACGATGACGAACGCACCATCTCCCCAGTCTGCCTTCAATGAACCGATACCAGAGAGTGCGAATCAAAGAAAGCGACCTCGCCCATAGTCCAGCTCAAGGCGTGCAACCTTATGTATATCTTCTCTTTTTGTATCATTGGTATATACCTGTTTGCGTTTGATGGGGCAAAGGTAATATGGCGCTTATGCCAAAACGTGGCAGTACCAAACAAAAAAAGCGGCATTTCCATTAGAAATGTCGCCCATGTCATCTTTTTGTGTCTAAATAGGTTCTGCTATTCGAATAGTTGTATGATTGTGAGTCGGACCCGCTTCTGCCAGGTTTGATGCACAATTATTGGATGAGATATCATCCTGCAAATATCATTCATCACATCTTTTTCTATATTTGGCGATTGAACCCATAAAAGAGTTATATCCGCTTCTTTGGAGAAGTGCCGGTCATACTTGGTCATTAACTCGTAGATGTATGGCAAGCCGATGCCATCTACGCTGTAATCCTCACGACGGCTAACCTCACAGCGTGCAGCCTTAAACATAAGGCCTTCAAAAAGAGAATGGTCTGTGTTAGGTATAGAACGTTTAATCTGCTGTAGCAAGTCCCAGCGGTTGGCAAGGCGTTCCAGTTGGTCTATGCGTTTTCCCCATCTATATGCACGTTTGCGTTTGGCGCGGTTCATACGCTTCTCGGTAAAAGGGGTGTCACCAATCCAAGTGTAGGTTCTCGTGCCTATGTCCTCTTTGCGGCATTTGCTGTCGTGCTTGCGCTGGGTAAGATGCCACCATTTGAGGCGATAAGGATTGCCATTGGTAGGAGGCGTTCTATCCTCTTGCCACACGTCAAATGTTTCTTCCCTATCTTCTGGAGTGAAGCCCCAGAAGGTAGCATCAAAGAGGATGACAGCAGCTACTTCTTCCAAAGGCGCAGAAACATTGGTGTCAATAACCACTTCGCGCCCAACAACCGTCTCCCAATCGGCATTATCCGAATGATATGCCGCAAGACAAGGTTCTTTGCCATCCTCAATACATAACTCCACCTTGACTTGTTCGCCATCAAGATTGGCCGGTATGGTATTCCTCATGCCGTCAAACGCTTCTTTGAAACCAGAGAGGCACTTTGCCATATCAGGATAGTGCTGCACTATATAGGGTGCAACATCGTCAAACTCGACCTTGTTCAGTAGCCCTTTCAATGTCATGCGAATCTTTTTTGTACAAAGGTACGAACCAAGTTGTGCCATATTGCAGCATTGCCACCTAATTTCATTCTGTAGTGCAGAGTATAGTCGCCCGTTTAGCTAAGAGACTTAACAAATCGTTGTAATGGATTCTAATGTCTTTCTCATCCCATTCAAAATGGTGGGCTTCCGTAATAAAGTACATAATTTGACGGTTTGCGCCCATATTCTTGTT
>CAMQBP010000294.1 GCA_946999025.1 uncultured Prevotella sp.
CTGCCAAAGATTAGTCTCACCGAAGACGCCAAACAGCTGATGCTGAATTACAAGTGGCCGGGCAACGTTCGGCAGCTAAAGAACATCACAGAGCAGATGTCGGTGTTGGTGAAAGACAGGGAGATTAACGCACAGCTGTTGCAACAGTTCATCCCACGTGATCCCGAAAGCACGCAGTTGGCACCCATCTCGTCACAAGGATCGCACAGCTACGAAAGCGAACGCGAGATACTGTATAAAATATTATACGAACTGAGGGGCAACGTGAGTGACCTCCGCCGGGACATGAACAGCCTTAGAAAGCAACTTAACGAGGCGCAGAAGCAACACACTAGTGTGACTTATCAGGGACAGGTGCATGCGTTGGATAATAAACTGGCAGGATATCCCAACATGCCGCAGCACCCCCAGGTAACTGCACCGCAGGCAACCGTACGGTCATCGGCTGACGCAGAGGATGTTATTGTGGAGGAAGTGACTGAACCAGAGAGCCTGAACTTGAACGACCTTGGACGAAAAATGGTGGAGAAGGCTCTCGAACGTAATGGTGGCAACCGCAAGAAAGCCGCACAGGAACTCGGTATATCTGACCGTACGCTGTATAGAAGAATTAAACAATATGGACTAGACAAGAGTTGACGGTATGGCAATAGGAAAATATCACTACACATGTAGCATCCTTATCACCAGTCTTGTTGTGGGCTTTATGCTCATGGCTTGCTCGGTTAGCTATAAGTTTAATGGTGCCAGCATCGACTACACCAAGACCAAGACCATCCAAATCGTCGACTTTCCCATACGAAGTAGTTATGTGTGGGGACCGATGGGGCCGATGTTCAACAACGAACTGAAAGACGTTTTCGCTAACCACACCCGTCTACAGCAGGTGAGGCGTAATGGCGACCTGAAGATAGAAGGTGAAATTGTGTCGTACACGCAGCGCAACAAGTCGGTTTCCAGCGAAGGACATTCGGCGCAAACCGAACTGACTCTCACGGTGAACGTGCGCTTCACCAATAACGTCAATCATACGGAAGACTTTGAAAGACAGTTCTCATCAGCGAAGTCGTACGAGACAACGCAGAATCTGAACTCGGTACAAGAAGAATTGGTATCGCAAATGGTGAAAGACCTTGCAGACCAAATTTTCAACGCGACCGTAGCCAACTGGTAATTTCAAGCAATCAACAACCTACAGATGGATCTGACCCGACTGATACAACATCCTGAAACGATGGACAAAGAGACGCTCTATGACCTGAGAAGCCTGCTAGCCCTTCACCCGTATTACCAGACGGCAAGGCTGCTGATGTTGCAAAACCTGTATCTTCTGCACGATCCCTCGTTTGATGAAGAACTGCGGCGAGCCGCTATTTACCTCACCGATCGGAAGGTTCTCTTCAATCTCATTGAGGCGGCTCACTATCAACTCAAACGGGCGGACAAGGATAAACAGAATCCACAAAATCAACCTGTGGATGACGACCGTACCATCTCGCTGATTGATAACTTCCTGGAAAC
This sequence comes from uncultured Prevotella sp., assembly GCA_946999025.1. Lineage (GTDB taxonomy): Bacteria > Bacteroidota > Bacteroidia > Bacteroidales > Bacteroidaceae > Prevotella. Next base: position 1,522 of record CAMQBP010000294.1, read on the forward strand.
CATTCCAGCCAATGAAGAGGAGATAAGCAAGAAGCGCAAGCCCACACCTGCAGATGCCGCCGTTGACTATGTGGCTTACCTCATGGAGGTGGAAAACAGCGAGGAACAGCAGGATTCGTCACCCTCACTACACCTCAAAGGTCAGGAACTCATCGACAGTTTCATTGAGAAAAACAGCGATGGACGCATCCAATTGAGCGACACGCCCGAATATCTTCCAGAACTTCAAGAGGAAGATGAAAATAGTGAACAGGATGAAGAATACTTCACCGAAACACTGGCCAAAATATACATTAAGCAGGGGAGATATGAACAGGCACTGGAAATAATTCAGCGATTAAATTTGAATTATCCAAAAAAAAATAGTTACTTTGCAGACCAATTACGTTTTTTAGAGAAATTAATATTAAACAATAAAATAAACAGATAAGAAAATGATGTACACATTATTCGTTGGACTCATCGTTCTTGCGTCCTTGTTGATGGTGGGAATCGTATTAATCCAAGAGTCAAAAGGAGGCGGTTTGGCTTCCAACTTCTCATCTTCAAATGCCATTATGGGCGTTAGAAAAACGACCGACGTCATCGAAAAAGCTACATGGGGCTTGGCCATCGCTATGGTTGTTTTGAGCGTAGCATGCGCCTATGTGGCTCCTCACTCAGCCAGCAGTCAGAGTGTATTGGAGAAGACCGCCACGGAAACACAGACCACCAACCCGAATACAACGCCTGGATTTGGTGCCAGCCAGCAACAAGCTCCGGCAGCTGGTGGACAAGCAGCACCTGCTACACAGGGAACACAGTCGGCACCCGCAGCTCCGAAAGCTCCGGCAACACCGGCAAAGTAGATTATAGATAAAAAATAGGGGATTTGTTTGGCAGGATCAAATAAATCCCTTATCTTTGCACTCGCTTCCAAGTGAGGAGGCAAGTTTTTTATACATGGTGGCCGTAGTTCAGTTGGTTAGAGCGTCAGATTGTGGTTCTGAATGTCGTGGGTTCGAGTCCCACCTGCCACCCACCTCACAAACAAGCGGAAAGCCCGATAAGTAAAGGCTTTCCGCTTGTTGCTTTTATGACAATCAGCTTTCAAAAGTAACTTTCAAAAATGGAAAGTAGCAAGTAAATGTTGTATAAATGTTATATGATTAAAACTAATAATTTGAACAAACTTGCTTTGTATATCATGATTGGTCATCATATTTAAGCCTATTGATGTAACTATCCTATTGGCTTTGATATGTCTATGCGCAACCCGAGAGCGTTAACAAGGCGGAAGAATAGTCCTACTCCAGGCTCAATCAATCCGTTTTCTATTTTTGATATGTAT
>CAMQBP010000295.1 GCA_946999025.1 uncultured Prevotella sp.
ATTTATGGCATTACCTTCCCCAAGAAGAAGATGTTGGATGAGTACCTGTTGATGCTGGAAGAAGCCAAGAAACGTGACCATCGAAAGATTGGAAAGGAAATGGAACTCTTCATGTTCTCTGACCGTGTGGGCAAGGGATTGCCTATTTGGTTGCCAAAAGGAACTGAACTTCGCTTGCGTTTGCAAGAGATGTTGCGCAAAATTCAGAAGCGTTTTGGCTATCAAGAGGTCATCACTCCGCATATTGGCAGTAAGAATTTGTATGTCACCAGTGGGCACTATGCTCACTATGGCAAAGACTCTTTCCAACCCATTCGTACACCCGAGGAAGACGAGGAGTACATGTTGAAGCCTATGAACTGTCCGCATCACTGTGAAGTATTTGCGTGCAAACCTCGTTCGTACAAAGATCTTCCACTGCGTATCGCTGAGTTCGGTACGGTTTATCGTTATGAGAAGAGTGGCGAACTGCATGGATTAACGCGCGTTCGTTCGTTCACACAAGACGATGCGCACATCTTCTGTCGTCCTGATCAGGTCAAGAATGAATTCCTTCGCGTGATGGATATCATCCAAGCGGTATTCACTATTTTCAATTTCGATAACTTTGAAGCGCAGATTAGTCTGCGCGATCCTAACGATAAAGAGAAATACATCGGTTCTGATGAGGTGTGGGCAGAAAGTGAACAGGCCATCATCGAGGCTTGCAAGGAGAAGGGATTGGATGCTAAGGTGGCCTATGGTGAAGCTGCATTCTATGGTCCTAAGCTCGACTTCATGGTGAAAGATGCCATTGGAAGACGCTGGCAGTTGGGTACCATTCAAGTGGATTACAACCTACCACAGCGTTTCAAACTTGAATATACGGCGGAAGACAACACCAAACAGACACCAGTGATGGTGCACCGGGCACCATTTGGTTCGCTTGAACGATTCACAGCAGTGCTCATTGAGCATACAGCTGGTCACTTCCCCTTGTGGCTTACACCCGAACAGGTGGCCATTCTTCCTATCTCAGAGAAGTTTAATGATTATGCTCAACAGGTAGTAAAGTACTTCACTGAGCAAGATATTCGGGCTACAATAGATGACCGTAACGAGAAAATAGGCCGTAAAATCCGCGACAACGAGTTGAAGCGTGTGCCTTACATGGTTATTGTTGGAGAGAAAGAAGCTGCTGAAGGACTTGTATCCATGCGTAAACAGGGTGGCGGTGAACAAGCTACCATGAAGATGGAAGACTTCGCTTCGCGCATAAACAGTGAGGTGGCCGAAATGCTTGAGGCTACCAATATCCATCCACAAGATTAACAATTGTCTTGAAATGTCTGCGGACTGGGTTGACGAGAACACAAGAATATAACCTTTGAAAGGAGGTCATTTCCTTGTTTTCTCGTCAATTTGTATATATAACTACAATAAAAACTCATCTAAATATTTTGCTAATTGTGGTAAAATCAGTAACTTTGCAGCCGTTTAGCGAAAGTAAACACATTAATATAGTTGAATGAAGAATGACAAATTAAGTAATCAGTACCGCGTGAATGAACAGATTCGCGTAAGGGAAGTGCGTGTTGTAGGTGACGATGGATCGCAGGTAATGCCGACAAAGAAGGCTCTGGATTTAGCTCGTCAGCAAGGAGTTGACCTCGTTGAAATATCTCCTAAAGCTCAACCGCCAGTTTGTCGTTTGGTCGACTATAGTAAGTTTCTCTACCAACAGAAAAAGCGTGCCAAGGAAATGAAGCAGAAGCAAGTGAAGGTAGAGGTGAAGGAAATACGTTTCGGACCGCAGACTGACGAGCACGACTATCAGTTCAAGCTGAAACATGCGCAAGGGTTTCTCAATGAAGGCAACAAGGTTCGCGCTTATGTCTTCTTCCGTGGACGCTCCATTTTGTTTAAAGAACAGGGAGAAGTGCTGCTCCTTCGCTTCGCCAACGACTTGGAAGAATACGGAAAAGTTGAGCAGATGCCGAAACTGGAGGGCAAGAAAATGTTCTTGTATCTTGCGCCTAAAAAGGTTGGTGTAGAGAAGAAAAGCCAGCAAAAGCGTGACCGTGAACAGGCAATGGCTGAAGCTAAGGCCGCTAAGAAGGTTGTTCCTACTGACGGTACGTCGGCAGATGACAAACCAAAGGGAGGCTTGTTCGACAATGCTAAGAATGGTTCGGACGCATTGAAGAAGCTCCAAAACGAAGAATAAACATTGGAATGTGCGTAACGTCTTGGTATATACGTTGCCACAGAAGTAAATAAATAACCATTTAAAATTAACAAAAAATGCCAAAATTAAAGACAAACTCCGGTGCGAAGAAGAGATTCAGCTTTACCGGAACTGGTAAGATTAAGCGTAATCATGCTTACCATAGTCATATCTTGACTAAGAAAACAAAGAAACAAAAGAGAAACTTAGTAGGTTACACCCTCGTAGATTCTTCTAATCTTAAGCAGGTTAGGGATTTGCTCAACTTACGTTAATTAACTTTTAGTCAAACAATTTAAAGGAGAAAAACTATGCCAAGATCAGTAAATCATGTAGCATCAAAAGCAAGAAGGACCCGAATACTGAAGCAGACTAAAGGTTATTTCGGAGCAAGAAAGAATGTTTGGACCGTAGCTAAGAATACTTGGGAAAAGGGACTTACCTACGCTTACCGCGATCGTCGTAACAAGAAACGTACGTTCCGTTCATTGTGGATACAGCGTATCAACGCTGCTGCCCGCTTGGAAGGTATGAGCTATTCAACCTTGATGGGCGCTTTGAATAAAGCAGGTATTGAAATCAACCGTAAAGTTCTCGCAGATCTCGCTGTCAATAACCCTGAAGCATTCA
>CAMQBP010000296.1 GCA_946999025.1 uncultured Prevotella sp.
TCACGAGATTACCGAGGCCTGTCATCGGGTTTATTTCATGCTCTTGGAAAATAATAATCGGGTGATGGTGTTAAAAAAGGGTGAAAAATGGTTCGACGCCGTGATGCTTCGCGGTTTCATTGAACTGTATCGGGTAACCAAGGATGTAAGTTATATCCATTCGTTAGAATCGTCTTTGCGGCAGGCATGTAAGGAAAAAACGCCCCAATGATAAAGGGTTGTTTACCAACCAGCTGCTTCGACAGCGCTCAAAACTAGCTCTTGGAAGAGCCCGTCGTCCGCAGAGCAAGAGCCTTCTCACACAGGCTGAGATGATAGAAATGATGACAAGATTATCAAATATTAAATAACGACCAATTTTATGAAACAAAGAATGAAGTTATTGGCAGGTGCCGGCTTGATGTTGGGTCTGTCTGCTAATGGTGCAATGGCCTACACAATGACTGCTGAAAAATCAGCCATCGTGGCTGCTGCCGACAACACCAAGTTAGTAACGCAGCGTCCCCCTGTGGCAGAACGTTTGTTCGTTTCCGACGCTGTTGAGAAGAAAATTAAGGAAGTACGCAAGCTGTTGAAGGGCAATCCCTACCTGGCTTGGATGTTCGAGAATTGTTTTCCCAACACCTTAGATACCACTGTTCACTTCAACGGCAAAGATGATACCTTCGTCTACACAGGCGATATTCACGCCATGTGGTTGCGTGATTCGGCTGCGCAGGTGTGGCCGTATGTTCAATTGGCCAACAAAGATCCTAAGCTGAAAGCCATGTTGCGCGGTACTATTCTACGTCAATTGAAATGTATCAACATCGATCCGTACGCCAATGCTTTCAACATGGGACCGACGGGGGGCGAGTGGCAGAGCGACTTGACAGACATGAAACCCGAACTGCATGAGCGCAAATACGAGATAGACTCGCTTTGTTATCCGCTCCGCTTGGCTTACCACTATTGGCAAGTAACCGGTGACGACTCTGTTTTCGGGCCAGAATGGATAGAGGCGATGAAGAATATCTTGAAGACGTTCCACGAACAGCAACGCAAGAATGGGGTAGGACCGTACAAATTCCAACGCAAGACCGAGCGACAATTGGACACCGTGTCAAACGACGGATTGGGAAACCCTGTGAAGCCAGTTGGACTCATTGCCTCATTCTTCCGCCCGTCAGACGACGCCACCACCTTTTTGTTCCTTGTTCCTTCCAATTTCATGGCGGTTTCTTCACTTCGCAAGGCTGCTGAGATTCTGACAAAGGTTAACAAGAACACCGTTTTGGCCAGCCAATGTACCGCTTTGGCTGATGAGGTGGCAGCTGCTTTACAGAAATATGCAGTACACAGCCACCCCAAATATGGCAAGATTTATGCTTTTGAGGTTGATGGCTTCGGCAACCAGTTGCTCATGGACGATGCCAATGTGCCCAGTTTGTTAGGCATGGCCTACCTGGGTGATATAGACGTGAACGACCCTATTTACCAGAACACGCGTCGCTTTGTGTGGAGCGAGGACAATCCTTATTTCTTCAAGGGCACAGCAGGAGAAGGTATTGGTGGACCGCATACCGGATATGATATGATTTGGCCGATGACCATTATGATGAAAGCCTTTACCAGCAACAACGACGCTGAAATCAAAGAATGTATCGAACAGCTCATGCGTACCGATGCCGGATTGGGCTTCATGCACGAGTCTTTCCATAAAAACGATGCCACAAAATTCACTCGTTCGTGGTTTGCTTGGCAGAACACGCTCTTCGGTGAACTGATTATCAAGCTCATTGACGACGGAAAACTAAACGTATTGTTGAGTGCAAAACGATAATCAGAACAACTTTTTATATCTCACTTTCGTGCCGGGTCCCATTAAAGAGGCCCGGCATTCGTTTTTCTTACCGTTCCCCATTGTTTGGAACGTTTGTTTGTTCAGACGGTTGTGCGCTTAACGAATGCCGCAACAAGAAGAATAAACCTTTTCTTTCTTGATTATCAAGGATATTGCTTACTTTTGCCAAACGATGAAAAAATGAAAAGGCTATCGAACAATTTTCCGCCGATTCATACGGTACAAGTGGGATTATAGTAGATATAATATGACTTACTTTGTAGTTCAGGCCCAGACTTGGAATGTGAAAGTAGGTATTAAAAATTAATTCATCAAGCCTGATTAAAGAAGATGTTGCTGTCTGTCATCATCCCCGTTTACAATGTAGAACACACCCTTGAAAGGTGTGTACAGAGCGTGTTGGATCAGGATGTTCCTGATATGGAAGTCATCTTGGTGGATGATGGGTCGACAGATGGCTCGGCCGTTCTCTGTGATACTTACCGCAATAAAAGGAACGTCACCATTATTCACCAGGACAATGCGGGACTCTCTGCAGCAAGAAACACGGGGCTAACGGTGGCACAAGGCAGGTATGTCACTTTTGTTGACTCGGATGATTACTTGGATGCCGACCTCTATCCCTCGCTGATGAAGGTATTCCAAGCGGATGACGATATCGATTTGTTGGAATATTCGTTTGTCAGAGACGATGGAAAGAATGTGGAAACGCATGTGCTTCACGACAAGTGTTATCACGATGTGTGGCGCTATTGGTTCGAAGCCAAGGCATATCTGCATGGTTTCGCCTGTAATAAAATATTCAAACGAGCACTGTTTGACACCATCCAGTTTCCAGTTGGTCGTAAATTTGAGGACGTTTTTGTGCTGCCACAGTTGTTAGGTAAGGTGCGCTGTGTTCGTACCACTCCTATCGGGTTTTACCAATATACCTCTAATAAGAATGGTATAACGGCTCGGGCGCAAGGCAACGAATGGAA
>CAMQBP010000297.1 GCA_946999025.1 uncultured Prevotella sp.
ACGGAATATACTTTTCATCATCTGCATTGAGTTGTCACTTAAGAAGTGTTTTTGTCCGTTTCTGCGCACAAAATTAAATAAAAACTTTGTACTTCGGGAAGAAATTCATGTCATACAACTCATCCAAGCCACAGGATAGGTCCTCAGAGGAGGAACATGAAGAATCATGCCCATCCAGGAATTAGAAATAGTTACACGGAAAATATCCAGGAAACTCCTCTTAACTTCGGTATCGTGTGTCACACAATCTGCATTTTCTTGAGTCACGAAGTTAGGTAAAAATATATGTGGACAGCTGCACGAAAAGGCGCAGCACCTGTTGTTGATACAAATGCTGCGCCCGTAAATAGGCCAGGTCACAAAGAGCCTAAACAGTTGTGGATGTTATGCTTTTAATATTTGCGTGATCCCTTTTCAGTGAGGATATTGCGGAATGCTGCGAATTTGCATGCATCCACAGGAGCTTTCTCATCGCCCGAATCATAAACAGGCCGGATGGCAAGTCCCTGCTGCTTTTGAGGTGCGCCATAAATCCATTCATTAGAACCAAAAACCAATGCTGTCATAGTAGTTGCAGCTGTTTCCTGCGATGAAGAATACTGACCTTGGAAAGTACTACCCTGATTCATATAACGGTATTGAACATTACGCAAGTTATTGGCCCTTCTACCTGTAATGGGCAAAAACAAGCCTTTGTTAGCAAGTACCAACCCTGTAACGTTTTCAAATTTCCATTTACTATTTTTACTCGTTGGAAAGCCATAAGTAGCATTAAGCTCCTTTATATTAGTAATCGTCGCATCTGAAAAGTATGCTCCATACACCCTATTTCCTTTATCAGTATAACAATAGCCTGGTACGATAGTATTTGCTTTCATCAAACCCTTTAATTCATCTTTGGTTGCAAAACGGTAGTGGTGGTTATGTTGTTGGTCTTCCGTATAATACCAAACAATATCTCCGTAATTAGCCTGGCTTTTAACCGTAGTTGGAGAGTGTATTAATTTGTCGTCTGGCCACCATGTCTTAGTCAATTCTCTAGATGCGTTTCTAAGATAATCACTATTATCAAAATTTAAAACATTTGTGATTGATCCCCATGTAAATAGGTCGAGATCATTAGCCGTAATACACCATTCACCTTGATTTTTTTTGATATACCAATTTTGCGAGCCTTCACCATCGTAGTTTATCTGGACTGTTTTATCACCGTCTATAATATTATTTTGTTGTTTTGGATTGTCAGCATAGTGGCTAATCCACCATTGTGCCGGTGCAACACCCCAATATACTTTTCTCGCATCATTGGGATCTGTGTATCTGATGAAGTTGCCCGTAGCCCATTTGGTTCCACACACTGTAACATAAGGTTTAGCCGTTACCTCCTGCATCTGTGTGATAGTAGAGCGGTAGGTCACATTTTCTTCAAAATCTTTACTTACTGACTTTGAATATACTTTACCATCTTTTGTTTTGAGCATAATGCTTATTTGGTTAACCTCTTCAGGAAGCAGAGCTATCCATATATAGCCTTTGGTTAGTGATATTGGCTGTCCAGCATTACTAATATCAATAGAGAAATCTTTGTTCTGTACATCGCCAACGAGATTACCATCTTTGAGACTAAGCACATCAGTAGACTTTAACCCATTTATAGATACCTGTAAAATATCTGTGAGGATATTACCATTAGCATCCTTAAACTTTATCCCCCAAAAGGCTACAATGCGATGTAAGTTAACTTTGGCACGACAACTGTAGCCACTCGTTTCATTTCCTGATATATCTGTAGGACTGGTTTTTCCCCAGCAGTAATCGTACTTTTTGTCAATAGTTTCCAAAGTTCCATCCTGCTCAGAAAGGTTGAGCAGTACATGATTCTTGATTGTTGCTGACTTATCATAATATTTAACGTACTGTCCTATTTTTCCATCAATAGCCTCACGCTTATATTCTCCTGCCGCTACATTGTCTTGTTGCTCTATGGCTGCACCAGGATAGAAGAAGCCCAACACATCGCTAGTCTGCATAATGTTCTTACTCTTGATTGCACCAGCGAATGAAGCACCGAACCCACCACCGTTTTTAGTAACCACAGTACTATATTGCGTTTCAATGCTCTTGTTATTATCACTGCAGTTGTACACAAACATTTTGTCACCAGGTTTCCACGCTGTGTGGATGCGATTATCCTCATCGAGCGTTAAGGCTCTGGTGTTCTCACTACCATTGGTGCCTTCAACGTTGAGCTTATAAACAATCGATTGGCTGGTACTGTTCTCCGTACCATTTAGCTCATCTACATCATCGCTACAGGCTACCAGCCCGAGCAATGCAACAGCTCCGACAAGCAGAGCCGATACTCTATTTCTTTTCATGTCTGATTCCTTTTTTTGTAAATTACTCCATTGGATTTCTGTAGTCATCCTCAAAATCATCCCAAGAAACTGGCTTGGCAAGCTCCGAATCTCCACCATCAATTGGGTCGGTCTTGTTTCCTGACACACCAGCTAACATTTCACCGAATTTTATCTCTAAAATCGTGGATTCTGGTTTACTGTAATTTTTCTTTGTCATAATGTCTTGCTTATTAGTGAATATTTCTTGTTTTCATTCATCACGGTCACTTGAACAGAACCTTTTATCAAAACTCATTACCTTTCACTGAAACATACGGATACACTGAATTGTCATGAGAGAATATTTCTCTCATGAGCGCACAACAATGCGCACTGCGCATACTGATTAATAGCGAAGAAGTGAAAAGGTAGACCGGGCGTATAAGGTCTACATATATAATGTGTGTGTGT
>CAMQBP010000298.1 GCA_946999025.1 uncultured Prevotella sp.
CGCTCACTCAACATCAACGAGTAGGCTACATCCAATGACATTTCGTATGGGTTGATGGTCATCCCACCCCCTTTGCCATCTCTGTCAACATTGGTTGTCACCTCGCCCAGTGAGAAATAGCGCAGCGAACCAGACACGGCACTATAGTCACCAATGCGATAGTAGCCTGCCAGGTAGGCTAAATCAATGTCGTTGACCAACTGTCTAAGCCACGGTGTGTAGTTGAGTGCCACACCGGCACGACTGATGGTGAAAGGATATTTGGCTGGGTTCCAATATTGCGAAACCACGTCAGGATCGGTAGCCGCTCCCACATCACCCATACCTGCTGAGCGAGCATCGGGTGCAATGGTCTGCGAAGTGACCGATGAGTGGACTGGATTAAACATGTTTCGTTTGTCTTGTGCTGACAATGTAATGGTAAAGCAGACAAACAACAGCATGCAAAATATTCTTGGAAATGTTTTCATTCTGTTCAGTAACTCTTTTCTGTTATTGATTAAAAACGCACGGGATGGTTAATTATTGCCTATCACGATGAGTTTCTTCGCTTTGGAAACCTTCTGACTGCCCTCAGAAGAGAGTGACACACGGTAGAGATAAACGCCAGTTTGCAAGCGTGCCCCACTATCAACTATCAAGTCCCAGTCAACAGTATAAGCATCATTAGTACTCACGCCACGTTCCTGATGCTTCCATAGTTGGCGGCCACTCATGTCGAACACGTCAATTTCCACATCCACCTGTGTGCCTACCCTGTCGTGGTTGATGATGAAGGTCGTAGTGGTGCGTGCGGGATTGTTCGTGCAATCGACCGAAAACAGATTGGGTTGCATGCCCTTGACGACATGGAATGTCAGTTCTGCGGTCGAAGAATTGTTCAGAACATCCCATGCTCTGAACTGCAACTTGTGCGGGCCAGGGGCCAATTCGGGGATGTTGTAATGCGTGGTTCCGGTGGTATAACTGCCAAAGTCGTACACGAAATGATCGTTGAGGTTATACGTTTTTGACATTTGTCCATCGATAATCAACTGTAAGTCGTGCCCAATGCCACTTCCTGCGCTATTGATTCCATTCTCATCGGTGATTTTCGCAACGAAATAAGGCGTGCTATTCACCTTATCTCCATTAGTGAACGACGGCGAGTTGAGATAACAGTAAATGGATGGTCCGATGGAATCGTTGGCCACATCGGCCGTGCCACCAATCGTGAACGCCTCGCTGGTACCGTGCGCCTTCAACCGATGATCATCACTCAAGGCATACAAATTCATCAATCCCGTGCCATCCGTGTAATTGATGTCCTGCGGAATGGCGAAAGTCAGCGTAAACCTTCCGCCAACAACCTTGCTTGATCCGTTGAACAATGTCTTGGTACGATCGTAATAGGTAAACGGACTGGTGATGTCAGCCGCATCATTCATTCGGCAAACAATTTTCTCTTGGCTATCCCGAACGGTTACAGTTACAGTTCCATTGAAGTCAGCTGCGTGCTCTACATACCCCGTCACTGTGGCTGTTCCACCAGCTTTGAGAGAAGCTTTGATGTTGGTTGACACGGGCGAGCCGTTGATAGAGTCGACTACTACCTTTAAGGTGGGCTGATGAAGTGCCACGGCTGGGTCGCCCAACAATGAATATTGCAGTTTGTTGTCGGTCAAGTCGCGTCTGGTATCAATCATCTCATTCTTTGCCAAGCGTTGAGCTTCACCTATCGTAATCGGTTTCCCAGCACGGTCTTTGTTCAACACATGCCGCAGAAAAGAGGTGTTGATCTGGGCGTTGTAATAAGTCCAAACAGTACGGGTTGTGCCAAAGAAAGCCAAGGCACCGCCCTTTGGATTGAGGACAGCTGCCTCACCAATGGTCGGAACGACGCCATCGAAAGGCATGATGTCACACGCAGCAGTGACCCACAAAGGAAGATTTGGATTATTAAACGACTTAAAATCACTAAAATTCAATACCCTTTCATGGGAAATCTGTGTTTCTCCCCCATGTCCACCGTAATCCATGATGAGGGCTCCTGCCGCCTGTTGCTGCTTAATCAGCCGAGTTACCTCTGGGTAGGCATGTCCAGTAGACGAAGTTTCGCGTACGTATGCATCCCACATGATTTTCTTAACCAAATAGCCGGGATGTTGTGTTGAGAGGGCATCAGCCGTGGCATTGATGTCATGCATGTGCTGATTGTCGTCGCCATCATCGCCCATGAACACCAAAGTGTTTTGCCATGCGCCGCCATTTTTGTTCTTCACATAGCTGATAACCTTATCAACCATCACTTTGGCCTCGGCTTCTGTCTTCACGGGAAAACGCCCCACGGCGACATCTTGCTTGTCAGAGAAATTTGTATTCAGGCCTTCTCCGTCATCCAAAGCGCAAAAAAAGCCATCGTCTACATAGCAATGAAGGGCGTTGAACGAATTTTCACTTTCAAAACAAAGTAGGTAATCATCAGGATTGAGGTTGCGACAGTTGGCCGTCAGCATTCGGTTGTCCCAGACACAATCGCCAAACAGCAACAGATATTTCGGCATGTCAGCTTCGGTTTGTGCCCTATCGTACAACATCTTGAGGTATCTGCGGTAGGCATTCGCATCAGGAGTTCCGCTCGAGAACTCGTTGTAAAGTTCATCAGCCGGCACGATGCGCACCCGCATGCCATCGTTTTGTTCGTGAAAAGCCTTCAAACGTTCGGCCTGCGTACGCAGTTTTTGACTGGTAGGAATGATGATGACCATGTCGGCGAAGCCATCTCCATGCAAGTCTTGGTTGGTAATGTTGTA
>CAMQBP010000299.1 GCA_946999025.1 uncultured Prevotella sp.
AAAATGGGTTGGGAACGAAAAGGAGATGACAAGTTGATGAGTCCAGCGAATAATCACGCCGTTTTTTGTGCGCGCTGTGTGGCGGGCGGAACGTGATAAATCACGCCCCTACGGGAGAACGGAACGTGCTCAATCACGCCCCTACAGTTTGCGAAACGTGAGGGAGCCAACCGCCTGCTTAAAGACCACTGAACTGTCGCAAACGCAACAAGTTGTCCTCCCACAAATCTTTAAAGGTATCTACATCGTCATCATCGGCAAAATCGGTAATCACGAGAATGTAATCGTCCGTCACGTCGCACTTTTCCATGCGCAGTTCCACGTATGCATTCGCGTCTTCCTCATCCAACCATCTGAAACGTAGGTAATTAAATTTTACCTTAGCAACCACTTTCGCTTGCCGTGTTTCATGATGCGCATAAAGTTCACCCCATCTAAAATTCAATAGGTCACCTTGTTTCTGTATGTCATCGGCCAACCATCGAGCCAATTGATCTGGCTCACTAATCAGATTCCAGATGATACTTTGCGAATTAGACTTTAACTCTCTCTCTATTTTGACTTGTTGTTTGGGCATGTCGAATAGTTTCTTGGTGGTAATCATGTAATACCTACAAATATAGTAAAATTTATTGTAACGAAATAAAAAAATATATTTTTATTGTGTATTTAAAAAGATTGTAGTATCTTTGCAGCCGCAAATGAGTGATATGGCGGGATAGCTCAGCTGGTTAGAGCGCATGATTCATAATCATGAGGTCACCGGTTCAATCCCGGTTCCCGCTACATTGAGAATTAAGGAGTTACGGCAACGTAACTCCTTTTTTATTTCCATCGGTGAACTTTTGGTGAACTTTCTGGATGCAGAAACTCGAGGTCATTGATGATACGGTCTGCAGTGATTTTGTTGTTTTGATACCAAGCTAATACCGAAGCTTTTTCTATACTATTTTTCACCGCTACTTCTATTTTATTATTCAGCCAGTCCCCTAAATCTGTCTATAAGTTCCTTTATTCTTTCTAACAAACTCTCAAAAGACAAATGATTGCCATATATGAAGTCATGTGTTATTTGTTCGTAATCTTTTTTCCAGTCGCCTAATACGGATGAAGGTGGATAAAAGTCGATAGTGTCTCTTTTCAGTTTGTCATAATCTACGTATTTGAGGGCATAGAAGGTACGGCGATGCTCTACAATTTCGTCATAAAGTTGTTTGTCTTTCAACGCTTGAATACCGTAACTGGTATCCATTAGTTTTTCTAAATCGTATAAATGGCGACTCATTCTCATTGCGCGCGGATGCTCCTTCTGAAACTCCTCACATAACAGAAAAGCCTTTTCAAGGAATGTCCTTGTTGGAAGGACTGTCCCAAACATAACTTGGGAATCGGCATCATCATCCGGAAAAAGCTGAGATATATACGATTGTAAATTGACATTAGTCGTAGGCTCTTCCATTGACAAGCAACTTATTTCAATTTTAACCCAAGATGAAACATAGTTGTTGCTGTTGGGAACGACACTTTTATAATCAACCATGATTACTGTAGGATCCTTATCGGAATCTATAGGCCTAAATCCATCCTTAGTTTCTACATGCGTCACATTCCTCACGTCAAAATCAACAACACCCATTTGATTCAAGGCTTGCTCTAATTCAGGCTTCAAGAACTCCTGAATATAAGAACGTGATTTCTTTCTAAGTCGTTCACGTTGACTTTTAGATGTTGACAATATGGAGAAATCTCCTTCACGCCTAATTGCCAAATCGATATCTTCGCTAAAACGTTCTATCAAGCCGAAACCTTTAGAAAGCGAAGTGCCACCTTTAAAATTGAGCAAATGGGAAATAGAGGTCATAGATAGAGCTTTAAGCACTATTGTCACCCACCAATCCTTTTCTATTGCGACTGGCGAGAGATGCAGCTCTCTGCTGACAGCATCCAGCATAACCAAACGTTCTTGAGAACTATATTGTTGCCAATGTTTCATGTCACTATTTTATTATTTCCTTAAAAACGTTTTGCATCCATGCGGGTGCCAAGGGTATATCTTTTTTAATATATGGAACCTCTGCAGGATTATCCTGAATAAGTTTATACAGGGCAGACAAATCTTCCTCTGTAACCTTTCCCTTTCCTATATTGCGCAAAGCCTGAACCAACATTGACATTAATCTACTCTTATAAGCAAAGTTTCGTGGTACACTTCGAACAAATTTAATCTCACGCCCATCCACTTTTACAGTTCTTGAAGATCCAGTCGTCAAATAATTCACTTTCATTGGAACTTGGGTAGATAGTCCCAAAATGTTAAGAGCCGCAGCCCCCGTAGGCATAATCTCTACTTGATCTCGTTTTGCAATGGCTTCGGCTATCTCATATATAGACGGTCTTAGAGGGCCAAATTTGGTAATAACAGACTTGCAATATATGCCAGGTGCCAGACGCTCAATAAGTCCTTTTTGTTCTGCAATACTCAACACCTGCTGAACATAATTAGCACTGCTTATGTCAGTAAAATCGCTGACAAAACACACACTAGGTGCTTTCATCTTGTCCAAGCGATCAAGTATTTGTTTTGTACTCCCAGTATCAATTAACATTCTTTTATAGTAATTTTTACCAATAATTCATAGGTAAAGGTAGTGATTATATTACCATATTCCAAATAATTCTTTAAATTTCTATCCTACAGAGCAATTATTAAATGGAATTGTTCAGCAGAAGATCACCACAGTTCTGGTACACCTCATCAAAGATTTCGCGACAGCGCTTCTCGCTCA
>CAMQBP010000300.1 GCA_946999025.1 uncultured Prevotella sp.
GGAGCCTGAATAGTCTTCTGGAACAATAATCATAGCATTAACACCGAAGAATCCGCCCCACTGCGTATTGAATGGTGCCATGGTCAGTTCGATGTCTACCGTACCATCTTGTCTGGGCTGGATGTTCTCAATGATGGCCAGTTTATCCTTATTGTAGTCGTTAGACAAGTCCATCTGACCTTCATTGACGCCTCTCACTTTGAAGCGGGTACCTGTGTTCTTATCATTGATGGCACCATAGAAAACAAAGGTATACTTCTTGGTGGTATTCATGTTGCTTACTTTGAACGAACCTATTCCCTGTCCTGGTTTTCTGCCGTCACGGAAGAACATGTCCTGACATACACTTTCAGGGAATCCCAGCGTGTTAGAGATTTCTCTTCTGTTTAGCTTTCCGAAAGCGCTTGTCGCTTCGATGTTAAAATAGGTGCTATTTCCTGCTTTATCAATCAAGTTGCTCACTGGCTTTTCCGGATCAATAAAACTATTGAATGGTAATGGAGTAGCTTTCTCACCAAAGTCAATATAGATAGGATGATCCAAGATGAATGGGTTTGCCGACTTGAAGTCTACCATGTCTGTCACCTGCTTGTTGTGAATGATAGCATTGTGAGCAGACAACTTGTACAGGTTATTGACATATTCAGACATTTGGGGAATCATCAAAGGAGATGCACTCACGTCAATGCCAAATAACACTTCTATCCATGTCATGGCAGCAATGTATTGTCCAGAGGTAGCATTTAACTCAATGTCGCCATTAATCACACTTTCTCCCAGATAGGTAGTTCGTGCGTTCTGGATAGCAGTTCCCACAGGAACAATCCGAGTGACTTGATTGGTTGCAGATTGGGTTGCTGTAACAATGCTGTTAAACATCTTCAATTGGTCATTATCAAACTGTTTGAATCCCGGAGTAGTGGCCGTAGAGCTGTAAGCCCAAGGTTGATGAATGAGAATCTTCAAATTTGGATTTGTTGACCACTCCTTGAGTTGCTTGATCAACTCTGGCAAAACCTCCTTGTAGCCTTTTTGAAATCCTGCTGAATCGGCACTTTCTTCAATGGCAATGTAATCCCAATTTTCATTGTTTACAACATCTCTTAGTGATTGATTGCGTTGATTGTTGGCATTGAGCCTTTCGTCAATACGTTTGTAGTCGTACGCATTGGCATTGTTGGCAATGTTTCTCAAGTGTTTGGATAAGGATGCTTTGTCTTCAAAGATATTGCATACCACCATAGGATGGCCTGCTGCTTTAGCCATCTGTACCAAGGCTTCGTTTGCAGATTGATTGGCAAGGCCACTTCCAATGGTCAAAAGTTTTAAGGAGGGTGCACCTTCCAAGACTGTCAAATCTGCAAAATACATCAATTTGTGATCGTCAGTTTCCACCTTGATGGTTGTCGTTCCAGGCTGAAGGCCTCTGATCAGACCCATTTGCTGGTCGCTTTTTTCTATCGACGCCAAACTGCTGTTGCCCACAGACCATACGAGTTGATAGTTTTTTCCTGCTAATGTATCTACGGATGCTTTGAGCAAATATTCCTCTCCGACATTGATCGTTATCGATGTGTGTTGCAGTCGGAGAAATCTGTCTACATTTGGCCTTACGTCCTCGCTGTCAGAGCAAGAGCTGAAGACTGCTATCAATAGCAAACAGATTGTTGTCAAATGATAATATAAATGTCTCATAACTGTTTTTCTAAAAGATTAATAACCAGGGGCTTGAACTAAGTTAGTATTGATGTCCATTTGTGTCTGTGGAACAGGCATCATGTACATCTTCTTGGTGAAGATACGTGGTTTCCAATACCAACGTTTATAGTATGCCTTGGGATTGTTGGGGTCGTCACTTGCTACAGATCCCGTTCGGTTCATTCCGTAAACCGGCGCATTCAAATATTTTTCCGCTAATTTCCATCGACGCAAGTCTTCAATGCGTACGCCTTCACAGTTGAACTCTATGCGGCGCTCGTGCTGGATAGCCTCTCGCATCTGCTCCTTAGAAAGTCCTTCTTTCAAGCCTGGCAAGCCAGCCCGTTCTCTGATGAGATTAACATACTTGTACACTTCTGCCGAAGGTTTGCCTTGGGTTTCGTTTAGGCATTCAGCATAGCTGAGATAAGCATCAGCCATACGATAGAGAATTCCTGGCTGGTATCTGTGCTTGTTTTCTTTTGGGTAAATATCCAAAGGAATTTGTTTCCTGATATTATATCCAGTCCAAGGTGAGTCGAAACTATTTGCTGCATCCTGACCTGCCCCCATCAAGTTGTTTACCTGACGGTTGATCACTCCCATCCATTCGTGGTTGAAAATGACGGATACATAGAATCGAGGTTCGCGGTTGCAGTACATATTGTAAGTACCAACCAAGGTCACGGGACTTTCACCAGTTTCAGCCTTGAACTTGTTTACCGGGCCTCCACCAGGCCATTTGGTATGGCGCATCTCATCTTTAGCCGAGAAGCCCCTTTCGGTATATCCTGATTTCTCGTTAATTATGGGAGATCCGTCCTCATGGTAACCTAGGATTGGTTTTTCTCCATTCGCCATGAAGAAAGCATCGACCAGCTCTTGAGTAATATTCATGGCAGCATTGCCTCGAACGCCTTTGGGCAGATGGTGAGCCTGCCAACTATTGAGGTCTTTATTCTCTGGGCGCCCAAATACAATCTCTTTGTTACCGTCCGAGAATCGTTTGAGTGACATATTGTAGTATGACATGAAAGGATCAATAGAGCCACCGGCGTTGTATTCGTAAT
>CAMQBP010000301.1 GCA_946999025.1 uncultured Prevotella sp.
TTATGCGCAAACAACCTGTGGCGCTAAACCAAAATAGTTTAATCAAACGCGATACTATCATCCACGTCGATAAACAGCGTTATCACCTTTATGTTCAGGTAAATCCTACGACGTATAAAATCATCAAGAATACTTATACCGACGAAGGTGTTGAGGTGGGCAACGTTTACTACGATAACATTGTACACATCAGCGTTTACAATGGTGCCAACAGATTGTTCTCACGGGATTTCAAAAAATCAGACTTTCAAAAATTCATCCCACTACAATTTTATGCACAATGTATTCTTTCAGACATTGTGTTTGATCATCTTTCCTCAGAAAGCGTTACTTTTAAGGCATATTTGCCAATACCCGATTCAACGGCAAGTTATGTTATTAAGGTTAATGTCACGTTCAATGGAAAATATGAGCTAAGCATTTAGACTCCTAAGTCTGTTCATACGCTTCTTTACTACGTGTTCTGAATCTTTACCGCATCATGATTTTTCGGTAGGTTTATCACTTCGCAAGTAATTATGTTTGCCACAATCAACCGGTTACTGCACCGTACAATATATGTTTGGAGTTTTGAGAACGATACAAATACGATACAACTATGAGTAAAATGAATGTCAAACCAAGAAAGGAATTGGCAGCAATGCTACCTCTCATGAAAGAATGGATGGGGGCTATCCATCAAAATCCAGAGTTGTCAACGCATGAGGTGAATACTGCCAAATACGTTGCTCAACTTTTGAAAGAAATGGGACTTGAAGTACACGAGCATGTTGGCCGAAATGGTATTGAAGGTGTCGTGGGCGTATTGCGTCATGGAGATGGAAACAAAAAAATAGGCATTAGGGCCGATATGGATGCACTGCCCATACAGGAAATCAATCATCTGCCCTATAAAAGTAAACACGATGGAATCTCGCATCTATGTGGACACGATGGACATACAGCCATGGCACTGGGTGCAGCTAAGTATTTAGCAGAAACAAAGAACTTTAATGGAACCGTTTATTTTTATTTTCAACCCGCAGAAGAAACCATGCAAGGGGGACCGTCGATGATTGACGATGGACTGTTTGTGAAGTTTAAGCCCGACCGTGTGTATGCCATGCATAATATCCCAGGCCTTCCCAAGGGCGTTCTTCACTTTCACGATGGTGAGACAATGTCGGCAGTTGACAACTGGGAAATACGTTTGATAGGGCGAGGTTGTCACGGTTCGATGCCCGAGTTGAGCATAGATCCTGTCGTTGCAGGCGCTTCCTTGGTAATGGCACTACAGACCATTGTTTCTCGCAATCTTTCTCCGTGGTCCAATGCGGTAGTAACCATTGGCTCGTTTCAAGCCGGCAATTCTGGCAATGTCATTCCTGATGAAGCCGTTCTCAAACTCTCTATGCGCAACATGCAATCAGAGGGACGCACGCAAGTATTACAACGTATTCGCGAAATTACCGCTGCTCAGGCTCAATGTTTCGGTTGTCAATTCGAAATAAAAGAGGGACAACCTGGTACAGTACTTATCAATTCGCATGAAGAAACTGCTTTTGCAGCTAAAGTAGCGTGCAAATATTTTGGAGAGGAAAACGTTGTTTATCCATGTAAACCGATGATGAGTAGTGAGGATTTTGCTTTTATGTTGCAGCAGACGCCTGGAAGCTACATCATGATTGGTAATGGGGACACGCCTATGGTGCACAATCCTCAATATATTTTCGATCAAGAAATATTACCTGTTGGTGCAACGTTGTGGGTAGCATTGTGTGAAGAGTATCTTATTTAAGTTATCTAAACATCTTGAATATTCCGAATAAAACCAACTTGTAAAATGACATTTAAACACTTAATACAAAATAACAGCCTACAAAATGAGCCATAGGCTAATTGCTATTTTAAGGGTTACGGCCAAAAGAATTATTTCGTATCACAATTGATAAGTTTGAATGAACATTTGACTATAGACTGAATTTTCTTGACAAAGGTGGCTTCAATGCTTCGCGTATTAGTAAACAATCTTGCGCTTGATTGCAAATACGCCAAATATGAACGTGATTTTTAAGTGTAAGATAATCAATGTGTTGTGCTTGTCGGTAGGTGTTTCACTCTTCCTTTCTCTCTTCTTTAATGCCAAAAGCAATGCTTTTAGGCTGTTATATGTATGCTTTTGGCATGCAATGTTATGTCTTTAGCGGTGTTACTGCATGCTAATTGCCGCACAAAAGCATGCTTCTAACTGAAAAAATCAAGCGTTTTTGCGTTCAAAATTGTTATTTTATCCAAAGTCATTGCGTGTTTGCTCCTTGCTTGCCTATTAATTTTTTCCAGAAAAGAAGTTTTGAAGAGCCGTTTTAGTGGTCTTTTTTGATGAAAATAACTGACAAATGTTGCGGAAACATTTCAGCGCAATCGTAGGGATGCGGGGTTTGTGCGTTCCTACGATTGCGCTGGTATGAAAAAGGCGTAAGCTGGTCATTCACGATTTGTCATTCACTTCTCACCATAAACCTGCGGTGAGGGGCGTGGCTCTCGCGACAGCTTGCGCATGCCTGTCGTTATGGCTCAACTTAGATGTTGGCGATGGACATGATGTTGGCGAATACGCCTGCGGCTGTCACGTCGGCACCAGCTCCATAGCCTTGTATTTGCATGGGGTAGTCTTTGTAACGCTCGGTGGTTAGCAGCACGATATTGTTACTACCCTCGAGGTTGTAGAAAGGATGCTGTCGGTCAACGGCTTGCAGGGCCACTTGCATGTGTC
>CAMQBP010000302.1 GCA_946999025.1 uncultured Prevotella sp.
GGTTTGTGAGGCATAGCCTATGTACGAGAACTCGAGTAGAGGTTGGTCGCTCTTCGACTCGAATGAATAGTGACCGTTGATGTCGGTCACCACGCCCTGGCCTGTGCCCTTCTCAAGAACACTTACACCGATAAGCGGCTCACCATTTACATCGGTCACCACGCCCGATATGACATGAGGTTTGGCATTGGCTGTTGCTGGCTTGGCCCTGAGGGGCTTCTGTTGGAGCGTTAGATAGATGACGTCTCCCGAGATGTGGTACTTCACGCCCGTTCCGGCGAACAGCTTGTCCAAGGCGGTTGCCAAGGGGACGTTGCTCAGCTTAACGGCATTCACCCGAACCGAACCGAGCGAATCGTTATAGAAGAAACGGTACTTTGACTGTGACTTGATTCTCTTCACGATATTCTCCAACTTCGTTCGCTCAGAAGTCAGGTTAATCTGTGCGCTTGCCCATTGCAGCGGCAAGCCTAAGAGAACCGCGGATAAGACAATCCTGCGTAGCATGGATCCTCTTTCATAGCAATGTTTGTTCATTATAAATTGATTAGAATTAAGACTTAGGCTGGCTTCCGGAGCCTTGCCCTATTTGATTGTTGTTACGTTACTATTACAACTGAAGTTTTCAAAGTACTTACTCCAGCACAAAAAAAACTTTATCTGTATCACGACTCTATCATTTAAGAACAATATTTTTGCAACGAGAAACACTTTCCACAAACAGCTTGTATAAAATTAGATGATATGCTGCATAGAAGGATAATAATTGCTGATTTTTCTTGACAAAACACCTCTCGTATTTCTCTCGTAGACAACGAGCGTCACTGTTGGTGGTAAAAACGCCCAAAATGAGCGATGTTGGTAATTTGTTGTCATTAAACGTGTTATGCTCAACTCTTCTCTTTTTGTTCTTATTTCTATCATTTTTTGTCGGCAAAAGCATTGTTATTAGCATTGAATATGTATGCTTTAATGTTGCAATAGCATGTTGATTGCGCCTCTAAAAGGTGCTTCTAAGGCCGTTAAATCAACGTTTCGGTTCCAAAAGAGGTCTGATTTGTTAAAATCAGCGTACTTTTACATACCGCTTGCCTATCGATTTTTTCTATTTTGCTGATTATCAATGGTTATTTTAAGGTAAAATTACAGGACAAAAGTAGCAGACGTCTTTATCAAGGTTGATATGAAAGTGACTTGCATTTGCGCGAACAAGGAGAACGGCACGCCATTCTCCTTGCTTCTTGATATTGATTGGTTTGATTGTTTGCCTGTGCCTGGAAAGCACTGGCGGTCAAGGTTGTTTCGCTACGAGAACCAAGCGTCCGTCCTTGCGGTGGAACGCAAACGGAACGGAGTACGACAGGTCGGCCAGCACCGAGTCAATCGTTGGACGGCAGTTGATGACGCCCGTATAGGTTGACCTGTTCTGCAGGCGGGGCGAGATGTCGATGCGCACGTCATAGTATTCCTCAAGTGCTTTGACAATCTCGTCAATGCGCATGTTGGTAAAGGGAATGACTTTGTTGTGCCATGCAGCCGACACGGGCGCGTAGGTCTGCATAATCTCCATGCTGCGGCTGGCTTTATCGAGTACAACTCGCTGGTCGGGACGCAGGGTAATCATTCCCTCGCCATGGTTGCCACTTACCTTCACTTTTCCCGACAGCAAGGTTACTTCGGCCGTGTTGTCTGTGGTACGGGTACTGAAGTTGAACCTTGTTCCCAGTACGCTGGTGGTGAGGAACTCATTCTTCACCACAAACGGTCTGCTGGCATCAGGCTTTACCTCAAAATAAGCTTCGCCATCCAGCTCCATTTGTCGACCATCGTCATTGAAATGCTTGGGGTATCGAAGAGTGGAATGGGCATTGAGCCACACCTCGCTGCTATCTGGCAGCACCACATGTTGCACACTGTTGAGAGCCACAACTTGTACCATTTGCTCTCGGTCACCCCAATAGTGCAGGCCAGTCATGACGAACAGGGCGGCAAGAACCGCGGCGGCGGCATACATTGTCCACCTCACGCCGTTTTTATGTTTTCTTACCTTCTCTTCTTTAGCTATGCGATTCAGCAAGTCCAGCTCGGCCCGCTGCACATGAGCCTCGTCAATTTGGTGTGACGCGCGGTAGGCGTGGTACGCATCAGTCATCTTGAACAGCCAGCGGGCATGCTCGTCTGACTCGCGCGCCCACGTGGTGAGTTGCTCCATCTCCTTTGGCGAGCACTTGCCAAGGAGATAATTCTTGAGAAGTTTGTTGCTTATTTCTTCCATTCCTATATATAATACAACTGAGCAGCTAAAACAACTTACCCATAAACAAATATTAACATCAATAATAACAGCATGAGATTCTCCAAACGATGCCTTAGAAACTTCAAGGCTTTGTAGAGCTGGGCTTCGACCGTACGAACTGAGATGTCCATGATCTGGGCTATCTCCTTGTTGCTCATGCCGTGCAGATAGCTCATCTTGAATATCTGTCTTCGTTTGTCGGGCAGCTCATCAATGGCTGCGTCAATCTTCTCTCGTAGCTCTTGGTTCTCCAGATTCATGTCGACAGGATTGCTGTTGGGATCGTAATATGCAAGCCGCATCATCTCCAAGGCACTACACTCGGCAGCATAGCCGCTCACCACACTTCTGTGCTTGATGACATTGAGCGACTTGGTGTACACGGCCCGATAGAGGAACGACTTGATGTGAGCCGCGTCGTCCATCG
>CAMQBP010000303.1 GCA_946999025.1 uncultured Prevotella sp.
AATATGATACCGGTTGTCTCTCTGACGGCATCCTCGGCATGTGGATGGCATCGGTTTGCGGACTACCAGAACCGCTGAACCAAACACATGTGAAAAGCCATTTGAACGCCGTATACCAATACAACCTGCGCAAAAACATGTACAACCACTATAATACTCAACGACCCTCTTATGCCATGGGAGGTGACGGAGGCTTGCTACTCTGCACATGGCCCAAGGGCGCAAAACCTACATTACCTTTCGTATACAGCAACGAAGTGTGGACGGGTATTGAATATCAGGTTGCTTCACATCTGATCATGAAAGGTGAAGTAGAAAAAGGACTCGAAATAGTCAGGCTGTGCCGCAACAGATACGATGGCAGACGTCGCAACCCATTTGATGAAATAGAATGTGGACACTGGTATGCACGCGCCATGTCGAGCTACAGCATACTTCAAGCCTTAACAGGTGTAAGGTACGATGCGGTTACTAAGACCATGTACATTAACTCACAAATTGGTGATTTCAAATCATTTATCAGTACTGATACTGGTTTTGGAACCATAGAACTGAAAAACAACCAACCCTTATTACATGTAGTTTACGGACAAATAGATGTGAAAAAATATCAGATAGAACATAACAACAACCACTAATAAAATGAACCAACCTAATCAAAAAAAAGAAAAAGTATTGGGAAAAGGGATACTCTTTCCCTATATACTACTGACCACGCTCTTTTTCGCATGGGCCATTCCTAACAACTTGACAGATACCATGCTTGCAGCATTTAAGCGCATCATGAGTCTTTCTGATTCTAAAACTGCGTGGATTCAAGTAGTTTGTTATCTACTTGGCTATGGCTGTTGCGCACTTCCTGGCGCATTATTCATCAAGAGATTTACCTACAAGTCAGGCGTATTACTCGGACTGGGACTGTATGCATTTGGTGCACTAATGTTCTACCCTGCTAAAATTACCTCCGTTGTCAACATGGAGTTTAGCTTCTACATGTACCTACTTGCCATTTTTGTATTATTTGCTGGTCTTTCGATACTGGAAACATCTACCAACTCGTACGTCTTGGCACTTGGTCCAGAAAGTACGGCCACACGAAGGCTCAATCTTTCACAGTCGTTCAATCCCTTTGGTGCAATTACGGGCGTAGTTCTTAGTCAGATATTCATTTTGTCTCAACTGAATGGACTCACTGCCTCAGAACGTGCTCAGCTACCAGCAGAAAGTCTTCAAGCTATTCAAGATAGTGAGCTGAACGCTGTAACTATGGCATACGTTGTTCTTGGTTTCGTCATGATTGCTTTTTTCTTGGCTATTTACTTCACAAAAATGCCCCAACTATCTGAAGGCAACGGAAAGGTTGATCTTAAAGCAACCCTTAAACGGTTGTCTCACAACAAAAATTATGTGTGGGGTGTCGTTGCACAATTTTTTGATATTGGTGCCCAAATCGCTGTGTGGTCTTTCATTATTAGATATGCCATGCAGCAGCTCGATTTTGATGGTGTAATTGCGGCATTAGGTAATAATCCTTCTGCTGATATGGTTTGTCAAGCATTGCGCGAATTAGAACCTATCGCAGCTGGCTTCTACAATATTTGTGAAACAGTTGGACTTGACGGATTGTTGCCACATACCGCTGAACAGGCTGCGGCTACCTATTATATTATGTCTCTCATCCTATTTGTATGTATGCGCTTTGTTTGCACATGGCTCATGCGATATTTCAAGGCCTACAAGATACTTTTGTTCATGTCACTCACAGCGGTTGTATGCTGTTTTGGAGCTATTTTAGGAACAGGTCGCTTTGGTGTCTATTGTCTCATGGGGATATCTGGATGTCTATCACTCATGTTCCCAACTATCTATGGATATGGATTGAAAGGTCTGGGTGAAGATACCAAAATTGGAGGATCTGGCATGGTGATGTCTATCGCAGGTGCTGCCATACTAACACAGATACAGGGCATCATTTCTGATGAGACAGGAAGCATTATGACTGCCTATATTGTACCAGCTGTAGCCTTTTCCGTAATAGCTTATTATAGTTACTTTATTGCACGCAAACAAGAAATATCACAAAGATGATGGAACACAAAAAATATCAATATGTACTAGGTATCGACTTTGGTACCGACTCATGCAGGGCACTCGTGGTAGATGCCAGCAATGGAAAGGAAATAGCTGTAGGCGTAGCAGAATATCCCAGATGGAAGCAGGGATTATACTGTCAGCCTAAACTCAACCAATACAGACAGCACCCACTCGATTATATTGAATCCTTAGAAACTGCTGTTCATGAAGCCACGGCAGGATTGTCAGAGACTGAACGTCAGGCTATCGTTGGCATCACCGTCGACACCACTGGCAGTACGCCTGCCATTACCGATGAGCAAGGACAGCCACTGGCACTATCAAAACAGTATGCCGAGAATCCTGATGCAATGTTTGTTCTATGGAAAGACCACACTGCTGTCAAGGAAGCTGAACAAATTAATGAACTAATTGCTAAGCTGAATCTAAGTTTCAATCAATACTCTGGTGGTACCTATTCATCTGAATGGGTATGGGCCAAGGTTCTACATATTTTAAAAAAGGAAACGCCACTTTGCCAGGACGCCTACTCATGGGTGGAACATTGTGATTGGATATCGGGACTGCTTGCTGGTCACATAAAACCAGAAACGATGCTTAGAAGCCGATGTGCAGCGGGGCACAAA
>CAMQBP010000304.1 GCA_946999025.1 uncultured Prevotella sp.
CCATGTTCGTTGTCCATCATGGCCAACTTGAGGTGTAAGGTGTCGTCTTGCGCATGGGCATCGTGCACCAAGATGTCTTTTTCCGTCACGCCATTCTCACCCAACTTAACCACTTTCAGGCCGAAACCTTCTTGCACGAGGCCATATTCATTATTCTCTCCAAACAACAATGGTTTGCCATGCTCTACATAGATGGCATGCTGTTTCCGACCGTCTCTGGTGTATATAGGCTCGTAAGCACCGTTATTGAAGATCACGCAGTTTTGCAAAATCTCGCATAGCGATGCACCTTTGTGCTTGTAAGCAGCTTGAAGAATCTCAACGGTGTGTGGCGTATCGTTGGCAACCGCACGTGCAAAGAACCTTCCGCGGGCGCCAAAGCACAGCTCAGCTGGCTGAAATGGATCTTCGACCGTACCGTATGGCGACGATTTGGACACAAATCCTCGGGGTGAAGTGGGTGAATATTGTCCCTTTGTCAAGCCATAAATGCGGTTATTGAGCAAGATCATGTTCAGGTTGACATTGCGCCTAATGGCGTGAATAAAATGGTTTCCGCCGATAGCCAGTCCATCTCCATCACCACTAATCTGCCACACTGTGAGGTTTGGGTTCACGATTTTGGCTCCAGAAGCGATGGCAGCAGCCCGTCCATGGATGGTCTGCATGGCATACGTACTCATGTAATAAGGCAGTCGACTCGAGCATCCGATACCCGAAATCACTGCTATTTCATGTGGCGGAACGCCCAGTTCGGCCATTGCCTTGTGCAGATTGGCCAAGAAGAAATGATCTCCACATCCTGGACACCAACGTGCCAGGCCTTTTTTATATTGATTTGCTGTGACTTGTGTCATTTTCTATCCTCCAATATTTTTGTAAATGCGTCTACCAACTTAGCCACCACGAATGGCTGACCCTTCACTTCGTTATACTGATATGGAACAAATCCATCGACTTTCGAGCGGAGATAGGTGGCAAACTGCCCCATGTTTTGCTCGGCAACCACCACTTTAGGATAGCGTTTCAGCACCTCTATAGCATTGGCCGGCAACGGATTGATGTATTCAAAGTGAGCTAAAGCCACTTTCTTACCTTGTTCCAAGAGTTCTTCCATCGCAGTATAAAGGTGTCCATAGGTACCACCGAAGCCCACAATCAGCAACTCGGCGCCATTCACATCACCCGAAACATGCAGGTCGGGAACAGGAATACGAGCCACTTTCTCAGCCCTATTGCGCACCATCTGATGGTGGTTGTCGGGATCATTGGATATTTGTCCAGTGGCCGAATCTTTCTCCAGTCCGCCTATGATGTGGGCATAACCCTCTTGACCCGGTACAGCCCAATAGCGAGCCATCGTCTTTTCATCGCGCATATATGGCGTGTATTTATCTTTCATCTCTTCCGTAACACGGTGAGGGGTGATGGTTGGCAGATCTTTTACTTCCGGTATGGGCCATGCTCCCGACCCATTGGCAATGTAAGCATCGCTCAAGACCACGACAGGCGTCATGTGTTCCATGGCAATCTTGCAAGCCATGTACGCTGCATCGAAGCAGTTTACAGGACTGGTTGGTGCGATCACGGGCATGGGTGACTCGCCGTTACGGCCATAAAGCACCTGCAACAGATCGCCCTGCTCAGTCTTGGTGGGAAGTCCAGTCGATGGACCACCGCGCTGAACATCAATCATTACCAAGGGTAATTCGTCCATCACGGCCAGATTCATGCCCTCAGACTTTAAGCAAACGCCTGGTCCCGAGGTAGATGTTACGCCCAGTGCGCCAGCAAAAGCGGCACCAATGGCTGTGGCGCAACCTGATATCTCGTCTTCACACTGCATGGTAATCACGCCCATAGATTTGTGTTTGGCCAGTTCATGCAGGATGTCAGAAGCTGGCGTGATAGGATATGAGCCGAGGAACAGCTTCACACCGGCCTTCTCAGCGGCAGCCATCAGTCCGTAGGCCGTTGCCTTGTTGCCTGTGATATCCATGTATCTGCCTGGCACCTTATGACGTGTTTCGATGCGATAAGTCGAAGGTACGCTACTTTGGGTATTGTCGCCATAATAGTAACCCGCCTCAACAACCTTCTTATTGGCTTGATATATCTCGGGTTTCTTGCTGAACTTCTTTTCCAAGAACCTGTCTACCAACGACAAATCACGATTGAATAGCCAGCAAACCATACCCAATGCAAACATGTTACGACACTTCAGGATAGACTTGTTGTCCATGCCCGAGTCCTTGAGGCACTCTTTGACAAGTGTGGTAATAGGACATTCCACCACACGGTCGGGATCGATACCCAGCTCACCCAGGTAATCCTCACTGGTAATCTCGGCCTTCTGCAAATCGGCAGCCTTGCAATTGTCAATGTCAACGATGATGGTCGCCGTAGGCTTGGCAAACTTTAACTGCGTTTTCAAGGCTGCCGCATTCATGGCAACCAATACGTCACACTGGTCACCAGGCGTGTAAACGCGCGATTCACCAATGTGTACTTGATAACCACTGACACCTGTCAGCGAACCTTGCGGTGCACGAATGTCTGCCGGATAGTCAGGAAAGGTAGATATGTCATTACCTACCGTAGCTGAAATAGTAGAGAAGATGTTCCCTGCAAGCTGCATTCCATCTCCCGAATCACCGGAAAATCGAATGACTACATGTTCGAGTTCTTTAACCCGTAAACCTTCTGA
>CAMQBP010000305.1 GCA_946999025.1 uncultured Prevotella sp.
TTGAGAATCCCACTATGGGCCTACGGTTTGACTCAAGTTTTTCCTGCTTGGTGAACTTGCGTATGGTGTCAATGTCGCTTTCCTTACCTGTCAGGATGTATTCCATTGTAGCTTTACGGGCTATGTTTTCAATCTCGCCACCTGTAACATCAAACTCATGTGCCAGTGAAATAGCCTCCTTCTCGTCAAGGTTATCTAACATGGACTGCCAGATATGAGCCTTCACTTCTGTGCCAGGTTTATCAAACTTTACCTTAAAGATGAAACGACGCTCAAAAGCTTTATCGAGGTTGGTGACGAGGTTCGTAGTTACAATCATGATGCCATGCATTGTCTCCATCTCTTCAAGCAGAATGTTCTGAAGTGTATTCATCATTTGTTCTGTGCCATTTTCCACATTTTCTAAGCGCTTTCCAAGTATGGCATCGCCCTCATTAAGCAGAAGGATTGGTGTGACTTCGCTATTTTTACAGCATTGACTGTAATCAGAGAATATCTTCTTCAGCTTAGCCTCACTCTCACCGACATACTTGTCCTTGAAGTCAGTCACCTGAACCTGAATAATATCACGTCCGGTCTGACGCGCCAACTCATAAACGGTGGCCGTCTTGCCTGTGCCAGGCCGACCGTAAAGGAGCACACACACACCTGTTCTCATGCCTTTTCTCTTAAGGCGCTCTTGTATGATTGGCAACTGCTCCTGTGAGAGAATGCTGCGGAGACGATTAACCTGTTCTCCTTCTTCCCTATTATAAAAGAGAGACTTAGCGCTGATATCCTTGTAAGACTTGACCCCATTCATCTGCGGTACATGCTTATCGGAACGGTCGATAGGACTGAACTCTGCAAGTATCTCATTCTTGAGATGTGACGTGGCAACATACCGATTAGTTTCTGCCATACCATTTACACACTTGTGTTCAATAAGGTTCTCTCGAAAAAGGCAATGAGTTCCCTTCTGCATGGCATCAACAATCCTGCGGAAGTTAGGAGTACTTTCTTGAGGATAGACAAGTTGAACATCGCCTGGACCAATACCTTCTTTCTCTGTTCCATTGAAATAGGCGTAGTCGCTAACGACAAGCATAAGCAATGACAGGCTGTCAATGTCGTTAAAACTGAGTGCCACCTTGCAGATGGGCAACTCAGCATTAGCACTGACCATTTCCTGCAGCCAGTATTTTACGTCTTCAAAGACCAAGTCATCATCGCGATAGCCTTTTGCCACATGCTCCGAAAGTCTATCCACGAACTCCTGCGTGCTTGCACATTCAAGAACCTCGGGCTTAAATGTACGATTCTCGCGTATGGCACTCACCACTCCTCTTGCCAAACAGTATCCGTCATAGACACCATCTGATTCCTCTGTTCCACGATGTAACAGCCAGCGCATACGGAACAGTTCCTCAATATCATTGTAATGGGTCAACATTGACAAACGCGAAAGGCCAAGTACCATACCCATTTGACGGTAAGACATAGGTTCTCCAGCTTCAATGAGCATGGCGATGACAACGCATTGAATGGCGTTAAGACCAAGTTTATCCGACAGATAACAGAAAGCTTCAGCACATTTAATGAAAAGCCCTCCTGCAAGCTGGCTTTTGCGTGATTCCTCATAGATGGTGTTGAATGCCTTTACAATATTCCAGTCGTCGTGAATAGGCGAATCCTTGCGTTTGGAACTTTCTGCAGGTTCTTCTTCGTTGCCCTCAATATCACCGAGGTCATCAATGAATTCGCCATCAAGTTCCAATTCGAGGTCTAAAGGAAAGTCTTTCTTCATATGATAGTTATTAACTGTTTTGATCTGATTTCGACCGCAAAGATATGCTTGTATCTTCTGTATACGAATTGTGGTATACGTATAAGCAACAGTAAATCATGTTCCTATTGATTGAACGAAAGGAGGCTAAGCATACTTTCGAGCATCCAGGATTAACATGTCCTATAAATTACAATCGGCATGAGTGAGCCAATCGGGAATAGCGACAGTACTGTATCATCGGTAAACTGGCAACATTGTTAAATAACTGTATGGGTTCACAGCGTATCCCTTTAAACTCGTAGACACAGCAATACCAACGCCAGCATTGGCTCTACAAATGACATTATTTCTTGCTATCAGTTTTTATTCTTTTTGATAATTCTGTTATCAACCAGTTTGGGAACAAGTGCGGAAACAGGTTCTTCAGCTCATCTAAATCCTTAATGCGAATTTGATTTTGCATGTTTTTCTGAATTGCTATTCCACCATAATCAAAAATAATTCTCAAATCATTTTTTTCAAAGCATGTTCCTCTCATAAAAAGATGTCTTTGCTGCCATCCTTCTTTGGAAAACCATATTTCAACCTTATGCTTTTCTTTATAGATTGCATCCTTAGGGCATACTTTACACTCGGAAAGTGGTTTCTCTGAAAGTCTGCATATCGAATTGTCTCCATCCTTTGCAGAATTTTTACAATATTGATTTACAAGCGGACAGTATAATCTTCTTTTAGTCATATTTTCATTTTTTACATTCTTTACGAAAGGTGTTTGCTTCTATGTATGTCTTATTTCCTTTATCCATGATCATAGTCAAAGGTCTCTACTCACACCACAAAATTAGACATTCTTATTCACACTCAGAAGAAGGATATATGTATAACTGCCAGTTTCAAGTATTAATGGTGATGACATAGAGTCAACATAAAATAAAT
>CAMQBP010000306.1 GCA_946999025.1 uncultured Prevotella sp.
ACTGGGTGTAAGTCTTAATGGCATCAGCCGACAGCTGCTGCCAGTTTTCAGGCAATGGAACACGCAGGGCATTTTCAGCCACACGCATATCTTCGAGTAGTTCAAGCAAGGAGATAATCTGTGCATTCCCTTCTGCATCTATCTTGACGGCAAGTCTGGCTGAACGTGGAGCTTTCACGATGAAATATGCCGTGCCACTTGCTGTCTGTGCTATTTGCCAGTTATCATTGTCTTGTTCAATTTGCAAATAACGTTTTGGGTGCGCATCTTTGTATTGTTTCAGTTCATAAATGTATTTCTGCAAAGGTGATTCTTCTCCATCAACAGCCTTGGCAATATTGTAATGCACAACGCTTTCCTCTTCTGAAAAAATCTTGCTATCCTCGCCAAAGAGAACATGGAAAGATTGCAGCTTAGTGTATGCCTTACGAACCAACTGTATTTGGGCATCGCCTTCTGCACTTGGCATAAAGTTATAAACATATATGAAAGGTTCTTTGCCACCAATACGATTGACACGTCCAATACGCTGCATCAAGCGGGTAGAATTCCATGGGGTATCGTAGTTCAGAATGACATTGGCACGGTGGAGGTTGACACCTTCTGCCAACACCTCTGTCGTAATGATGACATTGTAATCATCCTTCCAAACTCCTTCATAGTTGGCATCGAAGTTCTCTTCTATCGTATGCTCCATTTTATCACGATTGTCAGCTGTTATGACAAGCGTTTTATAACCCTTCGCCTTTACAGCCCGAGCAAGTGCTTTAACCGTATCTATAGCTTCGGAAAAAATAACCAATTTTCCGGAAGTGTTCTTTTGAGGATTGAACAGTTCAGGTTTAATGTTTTCTTTGAAAGCATCAAACTTTGGGTCTTGTGAGTTATGCGACCATCGGTCATAGAGATTAGAAATGAGTCGGAAGTCTTCTTTCAGTTGAGTATAGTATTCCTCTTTAAAGTCCTTACGCGTATATTCAGCATTTTGTCCTTTCTCGTTACGCCCCTGCTCCGTCAATTTCTTTATTTTGCCCCTGATGTCTTCTACGCAATCACTAAAAGAGACCTTCTTTCCTTGTTTTTTAGTTTTCGCCTCGTAGTCAAGTTCTTTGTTCACGTTAATTTGTGGACAAATGAAAATGGTATTATTCTCCCACATCTTGATCATGTTCTCTGTGTAACGGCGTAGGTTCAGCAGGGATTGGGTGAAAGCCGTGAAAGAACTTTCGAGACGCTTCACAAGAAGTATCTGCATGATTGTGGCCAGCTGTTTAGCCACATCACTCACATCGCGGTTTCCTCGACCCGTATGTTTCTTTTCGTTGGCAGAGTCAACAAAATATTCAATGGCACGGTAACGGAAATATTTTAGCCACTCATCTGTCTGTAACTTTTCTACTTCCGTAGGAGCAATAATAGACATTGTATCAGAGAAGAGCTGAGCCAACTCGTCATCCATAACGTATTTAAGATTGTTTGGTCCAACAATCTCTGGGAAGATCAAATCTTGTGCCTTCATATCATCTTTGTAGTACTCTTTAACGTCAGTTCTTGTTCTACGTTCAAGGATATCGCTCAGAACACAGTCACGTATTCTTCTTGAGATTGCGTCAAGGCGAGCACGGCGTTTATTTGCTGGTATATCATTAATAAGTAGACCAGTCTCCTCATCAACTTTTGGTTTACGGATAAGGGAGTCATATTCTCTATTTATGTCAGCAAAGAATTTTTCTATATTTCCTCCTTCAGCCTTCTTTAGCGTACTGTCGTTATGATTACGTTCAAAGAGATATATTTGATTCTTCAAGTCGTTTGGACGATTGTTTTGCGGAGTGGCAGACAGCAGTCCCACATAGGGATATACGCCTGTGTTAAAACCAATTTTCTGTATTAGTTCATCAAGAGACTGATACATCAATGTTGCACTGTTACGAAACTTATGGCTTTCGTCTATGAGGATAAAACCGTAAATCTTTTCTTGTAGCGTTCCTCCAAAATCCCCTGAGTCGCAGTTGTCATCATCGTCATCTTCCCAGCTTTCATCTTCAGTAACGTTTCCGATGCGCCCAGTTGTGATAAAGTCAATGTATTGCGCAATCTTCTCGTCAGAATCTCTGTCGAACATGGCAATAGTCTTTTTCCAGCTCGATTGAATGGCAGGTGGTGTAATAACCAATACTTTACGTTCTCGGCCATCATCTTCTGGCACGGATAGAAAGTGTTTGATGATCAGCGTGCCAATAATTGTCTTGCCAAGTCCCACCACGTCTGCCAACATAAAGCCACCATGTTCGTGCATTATTCCGATACACCTTTTTACGGCTTCTATCTGATATTTCAGTTTGTGGATGTTTGCTGGCAGGTAGGTTTCTATTTGTTGACCGAGCGATTTGTCTACAATATCCCCAAACTTAATTTGTAGCAATTTGATATATAGTTCATACGGTGTAAAATCTTGAACTTTATTTTGTTGTATATCAGTGTAGATTGGCGACTTCTTGATAATTTGCTCCAGAAACTCCTGTGTCCAGTCTTTAGAGAGTTTCCATTTCTCTTCGAACCAGCAAATATGTCCTTTTGAATCCGACCCCGGCACAGGTCGAGCTGTAATGCGGACAGGATCTGTTTCAAGGTAATTAAGCTCAGAATTGCCCGACAATCCCTTCTGTGTAAAATTAGAACTTCCTATGATTC
>CAMQBP010000307.1 GCA_946999025.1 uncultured Prevotella sp.
GCTGCATCGGGTACGCTTTACGAGGCTATCGAGAACTGGCCCAAATATAAGGCAACAATGACCATAGAGGGTGTGAAGAAGCTGGCACGCAAGGGTATCGAGGACGAAGTTTCTCAAGGTGTACAGTTTATCCGCGCACAGACCGACGTAACCGATCCTAAGTTTATTGGCTTCAAGGCGCTCATGGAGCTGAAAGAAGAAATGAAGGACATCGTGGACATCCAGGTAGTAGCTTTCCCGCAAAACGGTATGTACACCTACAAGGGTGGAAAGGAATTGGTGGAAGAGGCTCTGAAAATGGGTGCTGACGTGATTGGTGGTATTCCTCACTACGAGCCGGCAAGAGAGTTTGGTGAGAGGTCTATCCACGACATTGTTGAGCTGGCTATGAAATACAATGTGTTGATTGACGTTCACTGTGACGAGACCGATGACATAATGGCAAGATTCGTTGAGATTCTTAACGCACTGGTGTACTTAGAAGATTATGGTGAGAAGACCACCGCCAGCCACACCTGTTCGTTCGGATCGGCAGACAACTCGTATGCATACCGCATGTTCGATATGTTTAAGAGAAGCAAGATGAACTTCATCTCCTGTCCCACAGAGAACGCGTACCTGCAAGGTCGTCAGGATACTTATCCAAAGCGTCGCGGTTTGACACGCATCAAGGAGTTCATGCACATGGGTATCAATGTTGCACTGGCTCAGGACTCAATCAACGACCCATGGTATCCACTGGGAAGCGGTAACATGATGAATATCCTGGATAATGCCATCCACCTGTCACAGTACGCAAGTCCAGAGGAGGTAGAAAACGCTTTCGACATGATTACGTACAATGGTGCTAAGTGTTTGAACATCCATAACGCATACGGATTGGAAGAAGGTAAGGATGCCAACTTTATCGTTCTGGATGGCGACAGCTCATGGGATTGCATCCGCAGACGTGTTGGCGTACTGGCTTCTGTTAGAAAGGGTGAATTCTTGTTTAAGAAGAAACCTACAGAATATGAGATTCCGTTCAAGATGTAAGGTCATTCAATTAAAAAAAGCTGCACGTTGTAACGTGCAGCTTTTTTTATGCTTGTATATGAACTTGTTCTCTACCCTATCCGTCGCAATGTATGCTTGGCGAATATAGAAATTATCATTCCTGGCACGGCTAACAGCACGGCATACCATATCAAGCTCGTAGGACCGAAGCTAATTAGCAGCACGCCTGCAATCCATGTCGTAATCATGATGGAAAGATTAAACATGCATGACTGCACCGACATGGCCACGTCTTTTCCACTTTCCACTTGGTTTCCCACTGCAGCCTGGAACAATGTAACCAACGGACCGAACGACAATCCCCACAAGAAGAAACCAAATTGCGATATTCCCATGGCGCCCTTAAAAAAGTAGAACAGGAGCATGGCTATGGCTAAGAAGGCAAACATGGCGATAGTAAGCTCGCGAAGATACAAATCGATGTACTTCGTTGCGATGATGATGGATATTAATGAGCCGATACCAAATACCATCAGAGCCACCTCAATGCCTCCTGCTACGTTAATTTCTGCAACCAATTGGGTGATGTAGGTATATACTCCGTAATGTCCGCAAACACCTAACAAGGTGAGAAGGATAATCAATAAAATGGATTTGTTTTTCAACATGGCAAAAGGTGATGTGCTCTTGGTGAGCTTTTCACCAGGCGTAGAAGGCAGCATGAATAGCGAAAGCACGGCAATCAGCGCGACAAGAAGTCCTAATGCGATAAATTCAATACGCCAACCAAACTTATCTCCGATTGATGTCATCAGCGGCATACCTAAACTAATACCCAATGTATTACCAGCCATAATCACGGCTACAGCTCTACCTTGATGACTGGGATCTACCAACCGCATGCCAAAGGCCGCAATCATAGGCCACATAACACCTGCACTGATACCGCCGAGGAAACGCAAAACCAACACAACGTAGTAGTTGTGAACAACACCTGACAACACGTTACAAAGCGAAAATCCCACCAATAGCCACAACAACACCTTTTTTCGGTTGTACTGCATCGTCGCCGAGATGAGCGGAATACCGAATATGGCCGATGCAAGAGCATACAAACCCACCATTCTTCCGCCTTGAACTTCGTTAACACCAAGGTCTTCCATGATTTGCGGTAACACGCCCGAAGGCACCAACTCCGATAAAATTCCCACAAATGTTACTGATGACATCAAAATCATCAATACCCAAGGGAATAAATCTGTAGATTTTTTTTCTTGAACCATACTCTAATTGTTTATAAATGATGTGTTTTCAAAGATAGATATTTAAAATCTTTAAAACAAATATTTTATGACATATTTTCATGTCATTGCTCTGTTTAAAGAATCAATAAAGCCCGAAGTCGATTACAACTTGTGAGGATTTCAATCGGCTTCAGGCTTATTTTGAGATACTGGTTTGTGGAAAACTAAAAGGTTATTTCACTTCCCAGATATCATTTGTTTCCAATAGTTCGGTAAAGTTGTGATAGTGTTTCTTCGCTTTTACCTCCTCAATCTGCTTGTTCACCATTTCATCATACGTTGGTGCTTCAACATCACGGATGATACCCAGAGCGACAGGGAAGCCATGTTCGTTGTCCATCATGGCCAACTTGAGGTGTAAGGTGTCGTCTTGCGCAT
>CAMQBP010000308.1 GCA_946999025.1 uncultured Prevotella sp.
TAAGAAAGATAGTATCGACAAGACGGGTAGAAAGCTGGTCATCACCGATTAAGCTATAAGTTAAAAAGAAGAGCTGGAGAAACAATAGTATGTATTTCTCCAGCTTTTTTATGCTTTTATGTTTGACATGACATAATCGGAAACCTCTATATTAAACCGTATGGCTTGACGTAAAAATTAAAATGTAATCTAAAAACTTGGCTGTTTGATAAATAAGTCGTAATTTTGCACCCGCATTTGGTGGCGTGATGTCACCATGCAACATAATAAACTATAAACAATTAAAAACAACAACATGATTATCGTACCAGTAAAAGATGGTGAAAACATCGAAAGGGCTCTTAAAAAATTCAAGAGAAAATTCGATAAAACCGGTGTGTCTAAAGAGTTGCGTGCTCGTCAGCAGTACAACAAGCCGTCGGTTTTGAAGCGCCTGAAGATGGAACGTGCCATCTACATACAGAAGTTGCGCGACGCTGAAGAGTAAAATCTTCTAAAAAATTTGGTAGTTTAAATTAATTTCCTTATTTTCGTTGCAAAATCTGATGCCAGCCCTCTGTGTAAGGACGCATATCTTATCGTGAGAACGAGGCTTCAGATACAATACTTCAACGAGAGGCGTCATGATAGAAGAGTTTTTGAACTACCTGAGATTTGAAAAGAATCGCTCAGAGCTTACTGCTAAAAGCTACGGCGATGACCTGAGGGCCTTTGAACGCTATTTTCAAGGTATAGGGGATCAAATCACATGGGAGTCGGTAGACTCGGATGTCATCCGCGGTTGGATGGAGGATATGATGGATCGTGGGAACAGTGCCACTTCAATTTGCAGAAGGTTGAGTGCATTGCGTTCCCTCTATCGCTATTCCCTTTCCCGAGGTCTGGTTCAGGTCAATCCCACCTTACGTATTGAACGCCCTAAGATGGGTAAACCCTTACCTCAGTTTTTGAAGGAATCAGAAATGGATGAGCTATTGGATGTCAACGCATGGGATTCCAGTTATCAAGAAGTGCTCGCGCGTACCATTATTATAACCTTTTATGAAACGGGAATGCGGCTGGCAGAATTGATAGGACTGAACGATGTTTCTGTAGACTTTGTCAACCGGCAGTTTAAAGTCCTGGGAAAAAGGAATAAGCAGCGCCTCATTCCATTCGGTGATGAACTCGATGAAGTTCTTCGCGATTACTTGAAACAACGTGATGACCAGATTGTACGAAAATCGCAGGCATTCTTTTTGAGCAGAAAAGGTGAGCGGATGAATCACAACCAGGTTAGGTATCTTGTGAAAAAGCATTTGTCGCTGGTCTGCACGTTGAAGAAACGTACGCCGCATGTGCTCAGGCACACCTTTGCAACCACCATGCTAAACCATGGTGCTGGACTGGAAAACGTGCAACAATTGCTGGGGCATGAAAGTTTGGAGACGACCGAAATCTACACGCATACGACGTTTGAGCAGTTGAAGAAAGTCTATGAGAAGGCTCATCCCAGAGCTTAACCTTTTAAAAAATAATAGGAGGTAATATGGAAATTAAAATTCAGTCAATTCATTTTGACACTACCGAGAAATTGGAGGCCTTTATCGAAAGAAAAGTAGGCAAGTTAGAAAAAACATTGGAAGATATTCGGAAAGTAGAGGTGCAACTGAAATTAATAAAGCCAGCAACCGCATTGAATAAGCAAACAGCATTAACGGTAGCCGTACCTGGTAGTACGCTGTTTGTTGAAAAAACTTGTGATACGTTTGAGGAGGGCATTGACCTCTGTGTAGACGCGATGCGGGTTCAGATTTCCAAATACAAGGAAAAAATGCGGGCGCATTAAAAAAAAATCAAAAAAGCTTTGGCGATTAAAAAATAATCCCTATCTTTGCAGCCGTTTTACAACACGTATTAAACGAGTGGTTTGACGGCTGCATAGAATCGCCTCTTTAGCTCAGTTGGCCAGAGCACGTGATTTGTAATCTCGGGGTCGTTGGTTCGAATCCGACAAGAGGCTCTCCCGAAAACTTTTGGATAGGACTGTAGGGAAATATTGCGGGTGGTTACCAGAGTGGCCAAATGGGGCAGACTGTAAATCTGCTGGCTCTTGCCTACGGTGGTTCGAATCCATCACCACCCACTTCTTCGATCAGGAGATAAACGCGGAAATAGCTCAGTTGATAGAGCACTAGCCTTCCAAGCTGGGGGTCGCGGGTTTGAGCCCCGTTTTCCGCTCTCGCTGCTGTAATAGCTCAGTGGTAGAGCACTTCCTTGGTAAGGAAGAGGTCCTGAGTTCAACTCTCAGTTACAGCTCTACTTCGGTTCTATTT
Organism: uncultured Prevotella sp.; assembly: GCA_946999025.1. Lineage (GTDB taxonomy): Bacteria > Bacteroidota > Bacteroidia > Bacteroidales > Bacteroidaceae > Prevotella. The sequence goes on from CAMQBP010000308.1 coordinate 2,316, forward strand.
TATAGATCCTTTGTAGAAAAACAGATAAAACTTTTGACTATTCATTTATATAAATAAAAAAGAAAAGCTATGGCTAAAGAAGAATTCAAACGTACCAAACCGCACGTAAACATTGGTACAATTGGTCACGTTGACCACGGTAAGACTACTTTGACGGCTGCCATCTCTAAGACTCTTCATGATAAGGGCTTTGGTGGTGAGGATGTTAAGTCGTTTGACCAAATTGACAATGCCCCTGAGGAGAAAGAGCGTGGTATCACCATCAACTCTTCACACATCGAGTATGAAACAGCTAAACGTCACTACGCACACGTAGACTGTCCGGGTCACGCCGACTATGTAAAGAAC
>CAMQBP010000309.1 GCA_946999025.1 uncultured Prevotella sp.
CAAAGAAAGTGTTCTATTTTGCGAAGAACATGTATTTGAGCTCCACCAATCTACGACCAGAATTCCCGTATGTTTATGTATATCCATTCCGTGCATACTACGAGTATAGCTCAACGGGAGCACCTGCCAAGTTGTTCTCCTTCTGGGCAACTCTGGACGAAGAGTTTGGTACACCCACCGGAATAACTGACGTTAATGTGGTGCCCGATTTGGCGGTTGCCCCAGGAGAGGGAAGTCTAACGGTTTCGGCAAGAGAGGCCACCGTGGTGAAAGTTTATGGCAGCAATGGCATGATGGTATGGTCAGTGAGCCTTGATAGAGGTGAGACCCAGACCGCGACTCTGCCAGGTGGACTTTATGTAGTGAACGGAAAGAAAATCATCGTAAAATAGTTAAGGAGGAAATCGTCATGAAAAAGCAATATATAGCACCGGGAATTATATCCGTCAACACTTTGTGTGGGCAACTGATGCAAGGAAGTAATCTTAACCACGCGGATAGCAAGCAATTTGATTTTGAAGTAGAAGAAGAGCATCTTGAGGATTTAACAGATAACGGATATCATCAATACAATCTTTGGGATTCAGAAGATTTGGACTACTAAACTTTCCTCATTACGATGTGTATTTAGTTTAGGTGATCCGGGCAGGGCGATGAGTTTTGTCCGGATCTATTTTGTGCTACATTTTTCGAGTATGATGACAGAAACATAAAAACAGAATGGTTTGCTTTGACTTTTCCTCTATTTGTCTTACCTTTGCAAATAATGCTGTGATAACGCCCGCCACACCGTAAATGGCGTGCATCGGCAGCTAAGAAGATAAATTTATGGAAGACATGAATACGAAGAAGGGTTACACAATTAACATCCGCGGCAAGTTGGTTGACCTCTCGAGACCGCTGGTGATGGGAATTCTGAATGTTACGCCCGACTCCTTTTACCAAGGGAGCAGAAAGCAGACGGAGAAAGAGATTGCCCAGCGCACGAACCAGATTATAGAAGAAGGTGGAGAGATGATTGATGTGGGTGCATTCTCCACACGTCCCGGTGCTTTTGAGGTGACCGAGGAAGAGGAGATGGATAGGCTCCGCCGTGCTTTGGCCATCGTTAGGTGCGAACAGCCGGAGGCTATTGTCTCGGTAGATACCTATCGGCCACATGTGGCCCGTCGATGTGTAGAAGAGTGGGGCGCTGACATCATTAACGACGTATCTGAAGGCGGACTCACGGGCATTGTCAACACGCCGATACACGAGGAGGGAAGCATGTTCGAAACTGTTGCGCGGCTTCAGGTGCCATATATCCTCATGTCGGTGAAATCGAATCTGCATGATATGCTGATTGCTTTTGCCAGGGAGACGCAGGAGCTGTATGCCCTGGGCGCGAAAGACATCATCCTGGACCCTGGGTTTGGGTTTGGAAAAACGCTCGACGAGAACTACAAGATCTATCAACACATGGAGCGTCTGCAGGTGCTTGACTTGCCGTTGCTGGTGGGGATATCCCGAAAAAGCATGATATTCAAGTTGCTGGGCGGTGATCCTACGACATCTCTAAATGGCACGACGGTACTCAACACCATCGCGTTACAGAAGGGTGCTTCCATTCTGCGCGTGCACGATGTGCGAGAGGCTGTGGAGGCGTGTAGGATTTATGAGAGAATGCAAGGTGTGTGATGGGCAACGGCCTTACGGCCCAATGGGCTCATCCCCAACAGCCTCACCCCCAACCCCTCCCCAAAGGGGAGGGGAGTGATTAGCTTTTTGGGTCGCGAAACTATCAACTCGTCAACTTGTTAACTCGTTAACTTGTCAACTAAAAAACTCACAAACTCACAAACTCAAAAACTCACAAAATGATTCCATTCGAAATAGGAACGAAAGATATCATTGATATCCTGTTGGTGGCACTGATGCTCTACTATGTATATCGGTTGATGAAAGAAAGCCGTTCGCTCAATGTCTTTATCGGTATATTGATATTTATCTTCATTTGGCTGTTTGTCAGTCAAATTTTGGAGATGCGCTTGCTGGGCTCTATTATGAATAAGCTGGTAAGCGTTGGTGTCATCGGTTTGATTATCCTGTTTCAGGAAGAGATTCGTCGTTTCTTGTATGAGTTGGGTGCGCACCAGCGTTTTCAGGCTTTCTCCAAGTTTTTCACCAATAGCAATAAAGAAGGGCAGGAAGACAAGGAAACCATTGTGCCCATCGTGTTGTCGTGCATGAGTATGGCCAAGGGACATGTAGGTGCACTGATTGTCGTTGAGCGAGGAATGTCTTTGAACGATATTGTGGAAACGGGCGACATTATCGATGCCAAGGTAAATCAACGACTCATAGAAAACATCTTTTTCAAGAACTCGCCTTTGCATGATGGTGCCATGATTATCTCTAACAAGCGCATCAAAGCGGCCGGCTGTATCTTGCCAGTATCGCACGATTTAAGTATACCAAAAGAGTTGGGATTGCGCCATCGGGCTGCTGCTGGGGTTACGCAAAATACGGATGCTATTGCCGTCGTGGTTTCTGAGGAGACAGGCCGCATCAGCGTGGCCATGAAGGGAGGATTTCGGTTGAGGTTGTCGGCAGAAGAATTGGAGAGTTTGTTGGCCAAGGAAATGGAGGCTTGACCCATCGGCAGT
>CAMQBP010000310.1 GCA_946999025.1 uncultured Prevotella sp.
CAGCATTCTTTGTTGCTTATTATTCTACAGGAATGTCTTTGTTCACATTCTTGCACCCTACCAGAGCGTAATAGAGTAGGTATGCGAGCATGGCAATAACGAGCCAGTAGCTGGCAATGTAATTGTTGAGGCTGGTTGCAATTTGGTCTTGGATGAATGGCATCACACCACCACCAACAACCATCATCATAAAGATACCTGAAGCTGCGGCCGTGTATTTACCCAGACCTTCTGTCGCCAGGTTGAAGATGCAGCCCCACATGATAGATGTACAGATACCGCATGAAATGATGAAGAAGCACTTGATGGGTACATCAGAACCACGGAATGACACGGCAGAACTCTCGGGGAGCACGATGGCAATCAATAAAAGGATGATGGCCAGCGATGTGGTGAAAATCATCTGTGTGCGTGAAGATACCTTACCACTGATGAAACTGCTGACGAAACGGCCAACGAGCATCAACAACCAATAGATGGCTACGATACCACCCGCTACGGCTGCTGCACCAGGGAAATCAAGTTTGGTGATGTAGAAATTCAATTCAGCTGGAATACCAACTTCAATTCCCACATAGAAGAAAATAGCAATCACGCCGAGAATGAAGTGACGGAAGTTCCATGGACTGTATTCAGACTTAACGCCTGGGGCGGTTGACTGTGGCTCTGGAATGGCTACAAATGAAATAATCAGGAAGGTAACAGCAAACACGCCCATAGCTACCCAAAGCAGGGGAGTGACGTCAGTCATGCTGGTCTTGTCGGTAACCTGACCAATGAGCACACCAACAAAGAACGGGGTGAGTGTTGCTGCGAGTGAGTTTAATGTTCCTCCAGTTTGGATGAGTTGGTTTCCACGGTTGCCACCACCGCCAAGAAGGTTCAACATGGGGTTGACCACCGTGTTTAACATACATACACAGAATCCACAAATGAACGCACCTAACAAGTAGACCATGAAGTTGAGCATAACTGGTTGTCCCTGAACGCTAAACATCTCACTGCTTCCGCCAAACGTACTTGATAAATACTGTACAAACAAACCGATGAAACCGATTGCGATAGCAATCAGAGCAGTTTTCTTGTAACCGTATTTCACAAGCATCTTGCCGGCTGGGATACCCATGAAAAGATAAGCCAAGAAGTTCATTAAGTTGCCAACCATGCCAGCCCAGGAGTAGGTTTTACCCCAAATGTTTCCGAATGGTGCCGCAAGATTGGTTACGAATGAAATCATAGCAAAGAGGAACATCATTGAAATAATCGCAACAATGACGCCATTTTTGTTTGTCTGTTGTTCCATTTTTTGTTGAAAGATTTTTTTATTAGTTGTTTTAGATATTTCTTCCTGGTTTATTTCTGCGTATAAAACTTATAAACAGTCTTTTGCTTATACTCTTGGTTAGGTTTCAGTACAACTGATGGGAAATAAGGGTGGTTAGGTGAATCGGGGAAATGTTGCGCCTCGAAACAAACGGCACTGCGGCGTGGGAAAGTGGCACCATGCTGTCCTTTATAACCGTCTGCCCAGTTGTCAGTGTACAATTGTACGCCTGGTTCGGTGGTATACACTTCCATGATGCGGCCGCTCTTAGGATCTGTCAATCTGGCTGCAAAGCTTAGTTCACCTTCTTCTTTCTTGTTCAACACGAAGCAATGATCATAGCCGGTGCCATTTTTAATTTGTATGTCGTCTGCTTCTATGTCTTGACCGATGGGTTTAGGCTGGCGGAAGTCAAATGGTGTTCCTTCTACAAATCTGATTTCACCAGTGGGAATCGAGGTGTCATCGATTGGAATATAGTAATCTGCATTGATTTCACAAATCTGGTTTTCTATTGTAGGAGTGGGATTCGCAATGCCCTGCAATGAGAAAAAGCCATGACTGGTGAGGTTGATAATAGTCTTTTTATTGGTTGTCGACATGTATTCTATCGACAGTTCGTTGTCATCATTGAATGAATACACAACTGTTGTCCTTAATTCTCCTGAAAAGCCTTCTTCGCCATAGGGGCTTACATATTTAAGAACAAGGGTTTGATCGTCCATCTGAAGGGCATCCCAAACTCTGGCGTTGAATCCTTTGATACCACCATGAAGGCAATTTGGACCGTTGTTGATGGGCAGGTTATATTCCTTGCCATGCAAATGGAATTTCCCTTTTGCAATGCGATTACCGTATCGACCAATCAAAGTTGATAGGTATGGTTCGGGTGAATCAATGACATCCTGGATGTTGTCGTGTCCTTGAATGACGTTGGCTATTTTGCCATCTTTGTCAGGAACCATAATGGCAGCGATGGCACCACCGTAGTTTGTGATTGCGATTTCATTTCCAACATGATTCTTGAGGATATACAGGTCTGTTTTTTTCCCGTCAATAGTGGTTTGAAAGTCATTGGGGTTCAAACCACAGAGGTTTTCTGTTTCAGTTGTGTTTGTCATAAAAATAAGCTTTTAGTTACTTGATGCTTTTGCAAAGTAACTGAAAAAAAATGAATATGACAAACATAAGTCATAAAAAAACATTGACTTTTGGTGTTAAATACTATTAAACAGTCATTGTTTTAGAAAGGTCAATAAATCGGCTACCACATAACTGCTTCCACCGATGAAAATGAAATCCTGCGCATCTGC
>CAMQBP010000311.1 GCA_946999025.1 uncultured Prevotella sp.
AAGCAGACTATGGCCTTTCAAAAGATTCTCCAAGCGACCTTATGATTGAACAGGAGAAAGTCAATCAGGTGCTCATACGAAAATCAAAAAAATATTGCGTTAAAGTGGTTGCAACAAACGCTGTACATTATGTCAATCCTGAGAACTTGGCCGTATATAAAATACAACAATGTATTCTCGTTGGGAAAACGATGGAAGAATTCGATACAGATCCACTTAGATTTCGCTGGTTAAGAAGCAAACGTGAGATGTGTGATTTGTTCTCAGATATTCCAAGGGCCATTTCTAACACGATGGAGATATTCGACAAGGTTGAGGCATACGACATTCATCATGCTCCTATTATGCCGCCAGTTTCAATACCAGATGGGTTCAAAAGTGATGCAGACTATTTGGAACAACTTACATATACAAAAGCAAAGGTTATATACGGGAATCCACTTCCGGAAGAAGTAAATGGGCGTCTCCAATTTGAATTGGAAATCATCAAGAAGAATGGAGTAGAAAGATACTTCCTGTTTATACAGTATGTAGTTAACTATGCAGAAAAAGAGTTGGGCGCATTGGTTGGTCCTGGACGTGGCTCAGCTGCTGGGAGTCTAGTTGCATACTGTTTGGGAATAACGAAGATTGATCCTTTGAAACACGATTTGTTATTTGAACGCTTCATGTGTCTTGATAGGAAAATGCTCCCGGATATAGATTTGGACTTTGATGAAGATGGACGTTCGCGTGTCATAGAATGGCTCGAAAAAAAGTATGGAAAGGATTGCTGTGCACATATAATAAGCTACTCAACATTTAGTACAAAAACAGCTTTTAGTTCTATTGCCCAAGTGAAAAAGTTGCCAGCAGAAACTGCTACTGCCATCCACCAAGCCATTCCTATGTATTTTCCTTATTATCCGAAGACAATGGATAATGCCATAAGGTATTCTCCAGAACTTTGGAAGTTAGTGCGTTCTGCAGACCAAACTATTCAAAATGCGATTTGTGACACTAAGCTTTTGGAAGGCACAATTAAAGGAATGGGAGTAGATGCCAGTGGCTTCATTATCAGCGACAGTCCCATCAGTGATTGGGCACTAGTTTGTGTTCAAGACGATCCTGACGTAGAAAGCAGAACAATTAGATGTACACAATATGATGGCAGAACCATTGAAGAAACGGGGCTGATTAAGTTTGACTTCCTGAGTCTGAAAACACTTTCTCAATTAAAGAAGATTTGCGAAAGAATCAAAGTTAATACAGGGAAAGGCTTCGATATAAAGAAGATACCTCTTGATGACACAAAGACCCTTGAACTGTTTCAACGAGGTGATACAGAAGGTGTTTTCCAGTATGAGACACAAGGAATGCAACAATATCTTCTTGAATTCCATCCAACGTCATTTGAGGATGTTGTGCTGCTGAATGTCATGTATCGTCCTGGTTTGATGGAAATTCTTCCCTTGCTAATCAAAAGAAAAAAAGGTGAAAGTAAAATCAGATATGCTATACCCAACATGGAAAAATATCTCAAAGATACGTATGGAATTCTAGTATATCAAGAGCAATTGATGATGCTTTCCCGTCTGATTGCAAATTTTAATAGAGGTGAAAGTGACAATTTACGAAAGGCGGTGGGCAAAAAGAGGCAAGACAAGATTGCTGAATTAAAACCCAAATTCATCGAGGGTGGTCTTAGAAATGGATATAAAAAGAGTACACTTGAAAAAATATGGAAAGACTGGGAGCACAAAGGTATGTATGCCTTCAATAAAGCTCATGCTGTTTGCTATTCATGGATAGGCTATCAGATGGGCTACTTCAAAGCGAACTATCCTGAAGTGTTCAATCAAGTCATGAAAGATTGTTCGTAAGTTTCCCAAGTTTCGGTCAGAAATAGATGAATAAAGAATCTCAAATAAGAGCTATGCTCAAAGTGATGTCTGAAGGTATCTACGAAAAGGAGCATATCCTCGCAATGACACTCTTATGCGCTATTGCAGGAGAAAGTATATTTTTGCTTGGTCCTCCTGGTACTGCAAAAAGTTTGGTAGCACGTAGGCTGAAACTAGCATTTAGTAATGCAAATGCCTTTGAGTATCTTATGTCTCGTTTTTCGACACCAGATGAGATATTCGGTCCCGTGTCGATTTCATTGCTAAAAAATGAAGACCGATATGAACGCGTTGTGAACGGTTTCCTGCCCACTGCAACTGTTGTGTTCCTCGATGAGATATGGAAAGCAGGACCTTCCATTCAAAATGCATTGTTAACAGCAATCAACGAGCGTATCTTTCAAAACGGACGTTCAACGTTGTCATTGCCGATGAAGGTTCTAATTGCCGCCAGTAATGAACTTCCAATGGAGGACGAAGGGCTTGAAGCTTTGTGGGACAGATTTCTTGTTCGTATGGTTTCTAACTGCATCCAGACAGAAAGTGTTTTTTTCAAAATGATTCGCCAGAAACCCGTGAAGGACATAACCATGCCGAAAGAATTGGAAATAACAGATGATACCTACGAATCATGGCAGCAGGAAATACATGCTGTGGCTATTCCAGATAACGTCTGTGCAGTTGTTACGACCATCCGCAAACGTCTAAGAGAAGAAGCCTTGAAAGATGGAAACAAGGACATGG
>CAMQBP010000312.1 GCA_946999025.1 uncultured Prevotella sp.
GCTGGGTCATAGGCGAAACCATCCTTCAACAAGGTTCTAATTAAGAACGGAAGGAACAGCAACAAGAATGCACCAGTATTGTAAATAAGATGCTTACGGCTACGAGCGCGCAGCGTATCATCGGCCACATTATTAATAATGTAGAGCAAACCCAAGATGCGAGCCAAGAAGAACACGGCCAAACCCAGCACTACATTCCATATATCCAGCAACGCATCCAAGCCATGACTGTAGTTGGCCCACCTGCTAATCACCGGTGCCATGCCATTGGTGATGTTGATTTTATCAACCAAGAAGTTAGAACCGTTGAAGAATGTTGCAACAGCACCACCCACCAAAACAGGACCCAAAATACCATTGATGACCAAGCACCATTGGAAAGTCTTCACTCCTAAGATGTTTCCCAATTTGTTTTGAAATTCATAGCTCACCGCCTGAACAACAAACGAGAAGAGAATAATCATCCACAACCAATAAGCACCACCGAAGCTGGTACTGTAAAACAAAGGAAACGAAGCGAAGAAAGCACCGCCAAAAGTAACCAACGTCGTGAAAGTGGTTTCCCACTTGCGCCCCGTACTGTTGACAACCATTCTACGTTCATGTTCGGTCTTACCCAGGTTGAACACCAAAGAGTTAGCACCTTGAACAAACATCAAGAATACCAGTAAGGCTCCTAACAAAGAAACAAGAAACCACCAGTAATGTTGTAAAAAACTATATGTAATCATTGTATTACCTTTCTTATTTATAATTCAACCTGATTTGACATTTCACTATTCTCAGGACCTTTCTTAATAGCCTTGCAAAGAATGTTAATCTCGACAGCCAACATGGCGGTGAAGAGAATCAAGAATATAAAGAAGGTGACAATAACCGAACTCGGTTTAATGTCAGACACGGCAACCCATGTCGGCAACATATCCTGAATGGTCCACGGCTGACGACCAAACTCTGCCACTAACCAGCCTGATTGAGAGGCCAGGTAAGCGCATGGCAACAGCACGATGCCCGAAATCAACAACCAACGATGTTTGATGATGTCTTTCTTGTAAACGAAGAACAGCGAGCAGATAAAGAACAAAATCAACAACATGCCGATGCCAACCATCACTCTGAATGCCCAGAAGTTCACTGGAATAAACGGAACGACCTGGTGGGGTGATTTTACATAGCCATAACCAAAATAAGGCATGTTGTCTTTCAGAATCTGCTTGGTGGCTTCATCCTTCTTACCTGAACGATAATCTTGCAGCGCTGCAATGGCCATCTGGCCTCGTTTCATTTTTTCTTCTACCGAGATAACCTTCGTGCCGTCTGGTTTAGTATAACCATTCAGTAGGTCATTCACGCCAGCCACATGCCCATTGGGATCTAAGGTTGCCAAGAATGACAAGCCATAAGGCACGGCCATCTTCATCGGTGGCTCTTGTTGGTTTGCATAGTCAGGCTGCTTAAATGGGTTAACTGCAGCAAAGACCGTCAGTCCCTGGCCCGTTCCACCATTATAAAGAGCTTCCATCGAAGCCAGTTTCATAGGCTGCACCTTGCCTACCTGGATGGCCGAGCTATGCCCAGTAATCAATGTTAACACCACAGCTGCCAAGCCAAAGATACTACCTATCTTCATACTCTCGAGAGCCAACTTATGGTCACGCTTCTTAAGCAAGTACCAACTACTTACGGCCACTGTAAACACAGCACCGATAATCCATGACGAGGTCACGGTATGACAGAACTTGTCCACGGCAAAGGGCGACAAGGCCACGTCCATGAACGAGTTCATCTCAAAGCGCATGGTATCTGGATTAAACTCCTGTCCAACGGGCAACTGCATCCAGGCGTTGGCTACCAGAATCCACCATGCAGAGATGGTAGCACCCAAGCCCGTGAGCCAGGTAGAAGCTAAGTGGAAACCAGGAGACACTTTCTTCCATCCAAAGAACATCACAGCCACGAAGGTAGCCTCCATGAAGAAAGCAATAATGCCCTCGATAGCCAACGGAGCGCCGAAGATGTCGCCTACAAACCATGAGTAGTTGCTCCAGTTGGTACCAAATTCGAATTCCAAGATGAGGCCCGTTGCCACACCCATGGCAAAATTAATACCAAACAGTTTTTGCCAAAACCGCGCCGCATCCTTCCAAAAAGGGTCGCGGGTACGATAGTAGCGTGTTTCCATAATTCCCATAACGACGGCAAGACCCAGCGTCAATGGAACAAAAAGCCAGTGATAAATGGCTGTTAAAGCAAATTGGGCACGCGACCAGTCGATCGTTTGTGCCGAAATGTCTAATAACAGATTGTGCATAATGTAATGTATTTAATGAATAGTTCGTTTAATCATCTCAGTTGAAACAAATTCAGCTTCATTTCCTTTTTGGGTGTTCTGCTTGATGAAATCTGGAAAGAAGAACACTTTCAGGATGGCGAACATGATGAAGAGTTTAATCAAAATGACAGCCCATAATGTTTTACCCACGGTCATGTGCTTAAAACCATCATAGTATAAATCAAAGGTTCGATAAATAAAGCTGTTTTTATTCATAGTAAAGTAGTTTTACGGGTGTAAAGGTAATAAAATATATGTAAAGTTGTACTTTTTCGTAAAAAAAATTATTC
>CAMQBP010000313.1 GCA_946999025.1 uncultured Prevotella sp.
GTGCCAAGAATGTGCTGTTTGTCAATGCGAGTTGGGGCATAGCCATCGGCATTATTGTAGGAGGGAAAATATATTATGGGAAATCAGGTTTCTCGGGTGAGTTCGGTCATGTGAAAGCTTATGATAATGAAGTGTTGTGTCGTTGTGGAAAGAAAGGCTGTCTGGAGACTGAGGTTTCTGGCATGGCTCTGCTGCGCGAAACAGTGAAAAACGTGTTGAAAGGCAAGCGTTCTATTCTCTCTGACAAAGTGCTTAAAGAGCATAAAGAACTCACACTATCTGACGTTCTGAACGCCATTCAAAAAGAGGACACGCTCTGTATCGAAACATTGCAGAAGATTGCTGACGAGTTAGGGCGCAATTTGGCAGGCATGATCAACATTTTCAACCCAGACATGCTCATCATCGGTGGCGACTTGTCGCAGACCGGAGATTACATTACACAGCCGGTTCAGATGGCTATCAAGAAATATTCACTGAACATCGTTAATGAAGATTCGGAAGTTGTAACCTCAATATTGCGAGAGAGAGCAGGCGTCGTCGGTGCTTGCATGGTCGCCAGGTATCAGGTTGTTAGAGATTAATGCGCTTGATGGATGCCTCTTCATCATCTGAATCATCAAGATAATGGTTATGAAATCACGTTAGTGATTCGCTCGTGTTTTGAGTGTTTCCATCTATCTTTCAAATAAAAAGTGAACTCTTTACCCGGAATAATTTTATCAGTAACACATCATGTATACGCAAGAACAAGGATTATACATTGCACATGGGCAACAAGGCCCTATTGTGATGAATGGCAAAATGGCTAATCGACACGGATTGGTGGCAGGAGCAACGGGAACAGGAAAAACCGTTAGCCTGCAGGTGATGGCAGAATCGTTCTGTCAGGCGGGCGTTCCCTGTTTCATGGCTGACATGAAAGGCGATTTGTCGGGTATCAGTCAGACGGGCCATCTCACAGGTTTCATTGAGAAACGAATGGCAGAATTTGGCATCACCAATCCGCAGTTCCAGTCTTGTCCGGTGCGGTTTTTTGATGTTTATGGTGAGCAAGGGCATCCCATGCGTGCCACCATTTCGGAGATGGGACCTGAACTGCTGACGCGTCTCCTTGAACTCAACGACACGCAGGCAGGCATTCTCAATATCGTGTTCCGTGTGGCTGACGACCGTGGATTGCTGATTATAGACATGAAGGATTTGCGTTCCATGCTCGACTACGTAGGGCAGCATGCCAAAGAGTACACCACGAGGTATGGAAACATCTCCTCTGCTTCTATCGGAGCCATCCAACGTGCACTGCTCCAGTTGGAAAGTCAGGGTGCCGACTTGTTCTTTGGTGAACCCTCTTTCGACATTCATGACCTGTTGCAGACCGAAGGAGGGAAAGGAATTATGAATGTTTTGGCCGCCGATAAACTGATGATGCAACCGAAACTCTATTCCACTTTTTTGCTTTGGTTAATCTCCGAACTCTACACAACGTTGCCCGAAGTGGGCGATCAAACACTGCCTAAGCTGGTATTCTTCTTTGATGAGGCACACATGCTCTTTGAAGGTACGTCGAAAGCTTTGATTGATAAGATAGAACAGGTGATACGCCTCATCCGAAGTAAGGGCGTGGGCATCTACTTGATCACCCAGAGTCCTACGGACATACCGCTCAACATACTCGGACAGTTGGGCAATCGCGTGCAGCATGCGCTTCGTGCTTATACACCAAAAGATCAGAAAGCGGTGAAGAGTGCTGCAGAAACGTTCCGTGCGAACCCTGCCTTTAAAACCGAAGAGGCTATTACAAACCTTGAAACAGGCGAGGCCTTGGTGTCGTTCTTGGATGAGAAAGGGGCACCACAGATGGTTGAACGGGCCAAAATGCTGTTTCCATTGAGTCAAATTGGGGCCATCACGGACGAACAGCGCAAAGCTATTATCGCTCAATCGAGCTTGGGAAGTAAATACAACCAGCCTTTTGATCGTGAAAGTGCTTATGAACAACTCCTCAAAATGGAACAGCAGGCACAGCAAGAAACGCCTGTAGAAGAAGAAAAATCAGCACCGAAAGCTGCAACAAGTAAGGGCAACAGCCTGTTCAGTAAGGTATTGAAATCGGTCATTACAGCCCTCACAGCCACTTTTGCCTCTATATTAGGAACGGCAGTTTCTAACCAGGTGACGGGTAAGAAATCGCGTTCTCGCAAGACAACCACTGAGCGTGCCGTCAAAAATGCTACTTCGGCTGCTACTCGCACCATGACGCGTGAGATTACTCGCAGCATCTTGGGGAATCTTGTTAAGTAGTTTCAAGTACGTTTTTCAGCTTGATCTTTACTACGTTTCAATGTGATTGTCATGATTCTGACTTGTGATGGTCAGGTTATGGTATGTCTAGATTCGAGGCGTTATGTGAACAATGGCTTGAAAGATGATTTGAGATTTGATTCAATGATCTTGAAACAATCCAACAACAAAAGCCCCACTTTTCGCTTATTTTTTACCTTTTGAAGAGTGGGGCTGTGTTTCTTTTTCATTACCTTTGCCGTGATTTTTAATTTACAAACATGGTAAAAGAACAGTTTAACAAGCGCAATCCGCTGTGGTTCAAGCATTTTAACC
>CAMQBP010000314.1 GCA_946999025.1 uncultured Prevotella sp.
AAATCACAAATGGGCGTGTTGCGGAAGTCAGCGTAACTCAGCACTTGGATGGCAATATACTGTTTGTCGTCGGTTACACACGCCTCTAGACGGTAGTTGCTGATGCTCAGTTTCGTGGGTGGTGTCATCTTTTTTGCCAGACTGATTACTTCTCCTTCCGCCATTTTGCTAAGTTTCACGAATGCTTGAGCATCTTCCGCACTGTAGTAATTGATGACCGCGTTCAGTTTGCTGTTCGTGGGTGTGTAGGTGGCTTTGCTGCCAATGCCTAAGAATCCCTTTGAAATCTTGATATTTGGGTTGTTGGAAATGGTTTCGGCCATCTCTAAATTTTTTATACTTGCCATAATTTTCTTCTTTTGATTGATTGTCTTTTTGACTTGTTTTCGAGCTGCTCAAAAACGTATATAATCCTGATATACAGGTTGTCGGCGCTTCTTTTCGGACGTTTTGAACCGATTGAAGGTAAGGTAGCCATGTTTATGACCTCTCGGTGGGTGAGTGGTTGGCTACCTTGCTATCGACATGTTTGAAGCAGCTTTTACGATTTATTAGTAAAGTCTCATTGTACGCACAGGATTTGATTGGTCGAGATGTGCGTACGGATTAAAAAGAAGATGGATCAACGAATGATTTGCCTCAATGCGATGACGTAATAATCGCATGCGACAGAGGAAGGAATAGGGGTTGTGACCGTTGTGAGGTAGCGGTCAATTCCTTGAAAATGAAGCGAATAAAACTTGTTGTGAAACGTGTTTCGGCTAAGCAGATGTGTTGGCTTAGCTGTAAACGAGGGCAGGATGCGCTGTGGGCGGGTGTTGCACAGGCGTACGGTTTGACTGGTGTCGGTGATGAGTGCTGTTTGTCGTTGGGTCGGTTCTATTGTGTCTTCGTAGATGCGGTCTTTGCCCTTTCCATCATCGTAATACCCGGATGTGGCGCCTTTTTCAGCCATGCCTGGTCTCGTATCGTTGGCATGTGCTATGCATGTGTTCTGGTTACCAAGCAGTAGGACCAGAAGAAGCAGTAGGGTTTGTATCCAGGTTTTCATCAGTCAGTTGACGTCTTTTGATAAGTTGTTTCTAAAGGATGCAGGTAGTGTGTACTACTGTCAGCGGCTATGAGATTGCGTTCAAATTGCTGTTGCGTTGCCTATTGGCCGCAAAGATAAGCATTTTTTTATTGATTATTGGGATGAAAGTAATTGAAGATTATCTTTGCCTTTGCTTCTTTGACGATTTCGGTGAGCGTTTCCAGGTCTGCGTCTTTGATTCTTTTCACGCTTTTCAGGACTTTCAGGAGTTGCTCTTTGGTTTTGGGACCGATGCCTTTAATATCGTCTAATTCGCTGTGCAGTGCGTGTTTGCTTCGTTTGTCGCGATGGAAGGTGATGGCACACCGATGCACTTCGTCTTGAATGTGTGTGAGGAAGTGGAATAGTTCGCTATCTGCTTTTAAACCAACGACTTGCGGTGGAAAACCGAACAGTAGTTCGTTGGTTCTGTGGCGCTCGTTTTTAGCCAGTCCTGCGATGGGTATTTGCAGGTGCAGCTCGTCTTCTACCACCTCTCTTACTACCTCCATTTGTCCTTTTCCGCCATCGGTGATAATCAAGTCGGGTAGGGGTGTCTGCTCTTCTATCATCCTGCTGTATCGGCGGCGTACCACCTCTTGCATGGATGCGTAATCGTCTGGACCGCTCACGGTCTTGATGTTGTATTTGCGATAGTCTTTCTTTGAGGGTTTCATGCCCTTGAATACGATGCAACCTGCAACGGCATCGGTGCCGGAGATGTTGGAGTTGTCGAAACATTCGATATGATAGGGCAGCTTGTGGAGCTTTAGTTTGGTTTGCAATTCCTTCATCAAACGGGTCTGTTTTTGTTCCGGATTGAGCTTTTCCGTTCGTTTGAGCCGATCAAATTTATACTGTTTCCCGTTCATTTCAGACAGATCCAGCAGGTGTTTTTTGTCCCCACGTTGAGGAATGAAAAAGGTAGCATTGTTCAAACTCCAATTGATTTCAAAGGGAACGATGATCTCTTTGGCCTTGCTTTTAAATCTGCTTCTGATTTCTTGGATGGCAGTAATGAGCAGTTCTTCATTGGTTTCATCAAGTTTTCGCTTATATTCAAAGGTGAAACTCTGGTTGATGGTGCCGTTTTTGACGTGGATGTAGTGGATAAAAGCGTTCTTTTTCTGGTCATCATCTGTGAGGGTAAATACGTCTAAGTCTTGTAGGGTGTTGCTTACCACCTCGCTCTTGGCCACGAAATTGTTCAGCATTTCGTACTTTTGCTTAAGCTCTTCTGCCTCTTCAAACTTCAGTTCTTCTGCCTTTTTTAGCATTTGTTGGTAGAGAATCTTGCTCACTTCTCGGGTGTTTCCCTTTAATATTTCACAGGCTTGTGCGATGTTTTCCTGATAGTTTTCATGTGTTTGTTTGCCCACACAGGGTGCTTTACAATTATGAATGTGATACTCTAAACAGGGTTTATACTTGCCTTGGCTTATTCCTTCTGGGGTGATTGGGAAGCGGCAGGTGCGTGGTTTGTAGAGTTTTTTGATGAGTTCAAGAAGAGAATACATGATTGTGATTTGGCTATAGGGGCC
>CAMQBP010000315.1 GCA_946999025.1 uncultured Prevotella sp.
CTAAAGTCTTAGTAAGGGTAAAATAATAATGGGATATAATCATTATTTAGGGTCTGCTAATTTATTTCTTTCATACAGCCTTGTGGTATGGGTAATACAGCGTCTATGATAGTAAAGGATGTAATCTTCTATATAAAGAGGATTACATGAAATTTCCTGCTGTGATTAATGACCCAGATGATTTCACCTATGTCAGAGAGAGACCTTCAACGAAGTCAAAAGTAAAGACAAAGATTCGTAGGAACCAGATATTTTTATATACCCCAATTTGGGGAAGTGATTGGTGCAGGGCTTATTCTGATGATGGGAGTTTATTTATCGGATATATATATCGTAAACGAATACTACCATTTGATAAATGCCCTGTGGATATTAAAAAGAAAATGATAAGATTCATGTTTGATTAAATACTTTTAAGAAGGATAAGTGGATTGTAAGAACAAAGACTATATCTTTCCAGAAAAATATTGAGAGAGGGTGTATCAAAATTTTGACACACCTTCAATTTACTGGTATTAACCCGTTGGTTGTATAATTTGAGCGTATTTGACTTGCCCGATGGCTTACAGAATGAAGTACCAGCCTATAAGAATACACCCTATATATTCATGTCAGGTGGAACACGAACTGAAATTATCTGAGATTGTAAATGAGAAGCATCCTGCGGACACCAATATGGAAAAGAAATAGAAAAATAAAAAAAATAAATACCAGATAAAGTATTATATATTAAACTTATTACAGTATCTTTGCATCGTAAAACATACATTATGACAAAGTTTACCAAAGCCAACTGGATGACCAGAGCACTGCAAGAGAAGTTGAATGTATTGGGCGAGCAGTTCCGCCTTGCCCGATTGCGAAGAGATCTGACGATGGATCAGGTGGCACAACGTGCACAATGTTCTAGGCTTACCCTCTCACGTTTGGAAAAGGGAGAACCTTCTGTGTCGCTCGGTGTAGTGATGCGTGTGCTCAATGCCCTGCAACTCGAAGACGACATTCTCCATTTAGCTAAAGACGATGAGCTGGGTCGCATGTTACAGGACTTAGGTATTAAGAATAAAAAACGAGCATCAAAAAGATAAAATAAAGGAAAAACAATTTCACGATAAAACTGTTCGAAGTAAAAGTGGGTCAAGGAATAAACAAAGGAAAATAAAAAATACCTAAGGTGTCGTAACTTAGGAATTTAACCAATTACATGATGCGGAAAGAGGGGGATTCGAACCCCCGAACCGCTTTAGGCGGTTACACGCTTTCCAGGCGTGCCTCTTCAGCCACTCGAGCACCTTTCCTTATTTAAGTGCTGCAAAAGTAAGACTTTTATCTTGAATTCGGATGGAATTCGACAAAAAGTTTTGCTTTTTCACACTGCCCATCCTTTAAAATGGCTTTACTCTTTCAATAACGCTGTGATTTTAAATTGGAAGTGTATGCTTTTTACGATTAAATCGCCACTACCCCATTTGTTAAGGGCGGTTCTATAAACTACCACCGTAATTTTTATTTATGTTGGACAGTTTACGTTTTGTCATCTTGCGGTCTTTTTTGGGTTCAATTTGCTTGTTCGTTCAGTCGTATAGCTCGCTATACTCCTTCACTCACAAACAAATTGACCACCAAAAACAGCCTCGCAATCTGACAAAGCTAATTTATAGAAACGCCCTTAATTGTTTGGCAGACAACTACATGCACGACGGCTCATTTCACATGAGTAGGTGGCAACTTATTTTGACGGTTTTGTCTTCTTCGCTCGTCTACGTCCAAACAAGTCTTTGAGATTGGTGAAGTCTTTCTTCAAAATCAAACCTACTCCTTGCGTGGTAAGGCTGTTGCGCGTAAAGTATCTGTCATTGGTTTGATTGTACACCTTGATGGCCAGATTGCCACTCGGCAAGAGCAGGTATCGGATGTCGAAATCACCAATGAAGGTGGTCGTGGCATTGGGGTTGTCCCTGTAACCAAACTGTCCGTTGATGAGCAGGCGGTTGTTCAGCAGTCGTCCACTGAGCAGTCCTTCATACTCAGCGTTATTGAATCCTTCGGTGCCAGTGGAGATGTTTGCGCCAATGTTCCAGTTGGCGTTGTCGATGACAGTGTTCAGCACGTTGTTGATTTGCTGACTCAATGTTCCACTGAGGATGCTCTGCATGGCGAGGCTCGCCTGACTTTGTTGCGCCGTGCCATCAGTGCCGGCGTTGTTGTTGGTGCCTTGCGAATAGAACCGACCTACCGCCAGCAGGTAAAGCACTTGCTGGTTCATCTCTTCTTCGCTGTTGATGAGGCTGTAAACCATTTGCTTGGCATCGTTGTTCAAGGTAGGCATGTCGAGGTTGAAATCCACTCTCGGCGCCTGGGGCGTGCCTGTGATATTCATCAGACAATTGATGCGAACGTTGTTGTTGGTGAACGACCGCCCGATGTTCAAGTCGGCCAAGCTCACACCATTGACGGTGTGTGTGGCGTTGAGGTTGAGTGCCGCATGATAAGGGTCGCCCCCAAAGGTGATGGTGCTGCCCTGCTGAAATTGGAAGTCCTTCTTGATGACGTTTTGGATGGTCAGCCCATAGATACCATGATCGACCACATAGTT
>CAMQBP010000316.1 GCA_946999025.1 uncultured Prevotella sp.
TCAACCCATCAACCTTTCACTAATTATTATTACCTTTGTGACGTCATATATATCGAAACTAAAAGATTGAATAATAATATGAGTAAACAAGTAGAAAAGATTAAAGAGCTGGTAGCCAAGAGAGAACAAGCTCGTCTTGGCGGTGGCGAGAAGGCGATAGAGAAGCAGCATGCGCGTGGAAAATACACGGCGCGTGAGCGAATTGACATGCTCGTGGACGAGGGCTCGTTCGAAGAATACGACATGTTTAAGCTGCACCGCTGCCACAACTTCGGCATGGAGAAAAAGCAATACCTTGGAGACGGTGTCGTAACGGGCAGTGCCACCATTGACGGCCGCTTGGTTTACGTTTACGCACAGGATTTCACCGTGAACGGAGGTTCGCTCTCCTTGACCATGGCTGAAAAGATATGTAAGATTATGGATCTGGCCATGCAGAACGGAGCTCCCGTCATCTGCATGAACGATTCGGGTGGAGCGCGCATCCAAGAAGGCATTTGTGCCTTGGCTGGCTATGGCGAGATTTTCGAACGAAACATTCTTGCCAGTGGCGTGGTTCCGCAGATTTCTGCCATCCTTGGCCCTTGCGCAGGTGGTGCCGTGTACTCTCCTGCCCTGACAGATTTTATCATGATGGCCGAAGGAACCAGCTACATGTTCCTCACAGGACCGAAGGTGGTCAAGACGGTAACAGGCGAAGACATTGATGCCGAGCATTTGGGAGGTGCCAGCGTGCATGCCACGAAGAGCGGCGTGACACACTTCACGGCCAAAAATGATGAAGAGGTGATACAACTCATTAAGACGCTGTTGACCTATCTTCCATCCAACAACACAGAAGAGGCACCGCGCGTGGAGAACACCGACCCAGTTGACCGCACGAGTGACTTGCTCAACGAGCTGCTGCCCGACGACCCCAACATGGCCTATAATATGTATAAGGTGATAGCAGAGATTACGGATAATGGCGAGTTCTTCGAGGTACAACCCAAGTTTGCCAAGAACATCATCACCGGTTTTGCCCGCTTCAACGGACAGAGCGTGGGCATCGTAGCCAACCAGCCACAGGCCTACGCCGGCGTGCTCGACACCAATGCCAGTCGCAAGGGAGCGCGATTCGTACGTTTCTGCGACGCCTTCAACATCCCCATCGTCTCACTGGTAGACGTTCCGGGATTCCTTCCGGGAACCGGTCAGGAGTACAATGCCGTCATCCTGCATGGCGCACAGTTGCTCTACGCCTATGGCGAGGCCACCGTACCAAAGATTACTATCACGCTGCGCAAGAGCTATGGCGGAAGCCACATCGTGATGGGATGCAAGCAATTGCGTTCTGACCTCAACTTTGCATGGCCAACAGCCGAGATTGCCGTCATGGGTGCTTCGGGTGCTGTGGCTGTGTTAAGTGCGAAAGAAGCGAAGGCAAAGAAAGAAGCTGGTGAGGACGTGCGTGCGTTCCTCGCAGAGAAGGAAGAGGAGTACACAGAACTGTTTGCCAATCCTTATCAGGCCGCTCAGTATGGTTATATTGACGATGTTATCGAACCTCGCAACACACGCTTCCGTATCTGTCGCGGACTGGCACAGCTGGCGCACAAGCGACAGAGCCTTCCGGCCAAGAAGCACGGATGCATGCCTATGTAGAAACATCAAGTAGAAAAAGACAGACATGGATAAGAACATTTATGCAGCCATCGCAATGGCTCTCTATGAATATAGAGGAAACAACGTACACGACATGGAATCGGGCAAAATTACCATCAAGCCCAAGCAGAGTATGTGGGACGCTAAATTCGTATCTTTCACGGAGAAGCCACAACAGTGCGGAGGAAAGTAAACCACTCACCTATTTAAGAGAAAGGAAACACTGATTATGAAAAAATTCAAATACATTATCGACGGCAAGGAATATACAGTCGAGATAGGAAATATTATCGACAATATCGCACAGGTCATTGTCAATGGTGAGGACTTCAATGTTGAACTTGAGGCAGAACCAGAACCCGAGAAAAAGCCTGTGTTGAACAAACCTGTAGCCAACGAGCCAGAAGAAGAGAGACAGTCGGCTACCAATGTCAACACCGACCATGCCGTGAAGGCGCCACTCCCTGGCGTCATCACCGATATCTTAGTGCATGTAGGCG
Organism: uncultured Prevotella sp.; assembly: GCA_946999025.1. Taxonomy (GTDB): domain Bacteria; phylum Bacteroidota; class Bacteroidia; order Bacteroidales; family Bacteroidaceae; genus Prevotella. Next base: position 2,145 of record CAMQBP010000316.1, read on the forward strand.
ACGAGGTGAAGGCCGGCGACACGGTTGTCGTACTGGAAGCCATGAAGATGGCCAACAACATCGAGGCCGAGAAAGACGGCAAGGTAACGGCTATCTGCATCAAGCAAGGGGAAAGCGTCATGGAAGATACCCCGCTGGTGGTGATAGAATAACGCCCACCTCCACCCCCACAAATGGTATAAACAAAGAAAAAGATATTGTCCCAAGATGCTAAAAGCATGGGGATAATATCTTTTTCGCATGATACAAACAGCCTCTTAACCTCCTGGTAGACAAAACTATTCCATGAAACGCACCTATCAACTGCCGGCCGAATTTCATTGAAACAAAAAATTAACATATTAGAACAGGAATTTTAACTTTTTTATCATTATATTTGCGCTGAATACTTACATTAACGTTAGTTCGACGAATTTAGAACAGAGCAAGCTGTGTGTCAATAGTT
>CAMQBP010000317.1 GCA_946999025.1 uncultured Prevotella sp.
CGGAATTGATCAGGTGGATGAATCCGTTGGCTGCGTCGCCTTCCAACTTCTGTCCCGTCACGCGCTCGTAGGCAGCGGGACTCCAGTATGTCCTGACGTCCGCAAAGATCTGTGCTCGGTTGCTCAATAGCTTGTTGAACAGCATTGAAACACCATTCAGCGTGTCATTTTCGGTAGCGAACGTAAAGGCTTCACGAATTCCATTCCAGTCGAAAGAACTATTCAAGATGGTTTCTGAAAAATCGCCGTCTGGCTTGAAGTCCGTCCATTGTCTCTGTCCTTGGAACCCACCCACCAAAGCGTAGTGGCCGTTGGACTCTTCTTTGAATCCCATTTCAGCCAACTTGGGGTTACCAATCATCAGGTCACGGAAAATCATGGTCATCTTGACAACATATTCCCAAACTGCATCTTTTTCTTCCCGTGAATAGATAAGGTGTTTGGGGTTGTGATCCTTTCCTTCGTTAGTTTTGCAATACTTCTCGGTCCAAGCCATGGCTTTGTCAAATTCCTCGTGGTCGTAGATGCCGAGTTTGATACGTCGTTCAATTTCGCTGGCATCGACATATTCGTTGCGCATGCCGAGATAATCCTGGAAGAAATCTGGGTTGGGAATAGAGCCACCGATACCCATTGACACGCTTCCGATGGATAGGTAAGCTTTTCCGCGCATGGTGGCAACTGCCAAACCTGCCTTTGCGAAACGCAGCAACTTTTCTTTCACATCTTCGGGAATCTCCTCGCTATCCACATCCTGTACGTCACGACCGTAGATGCCGAATGTAGGCAGACCTTTCTGATTGTGAACGGCTAGTGCCGCTGCAAGGTATACAGCTCCTGGCCGTTCTGTACCGTTGAAGCCCCAGATGGCTCTTGGCAAGTCACCGTCCATGTTGATGGTCTCAAAACCATAGCACCAGCAGGGAGAAACCGATAAAATTACACCAACTCCCTGTTTTTTCAATTGTTCGTCAACACGTGCTGCTTCTGCCACACCGCCAATGGTAGTGTCTGCAATAACACATTCCACAGGGTCACCGTTACTGTAGCGCAATGACGATGCGTACAGGTCGGCCACTCGTTTGGCCATGTTCATGGTCATGTCTTCCAATGATTCTCGGATGCCACCTCGGCGACCGTCAATGATAGGACGAATACCAATTTTTGGATTCTCACTATTCAATCTTGTTTTTCCCATAGTTATATTTTTATGTTAGGTAATTAAATATTAGCTGAAACCTTTTAGTTTTTGTTTTGCATCCAACGACACCTCCTATTGGGTTCACGTTATAACGTCTTCAGTGTGTAGTAATCCTTTGCCACCTGTTACAGCGAGTTTTCCATCAATCAACATGGACGGAGCCTCTTTGCCGTTAATCTTATCCATTAGCGCCTCTAGCGTGTATTTCACCAGTTGATCCATGGGTTGTTTAACATAGGCTATAGGTCGCTCATAAAAGTCGAATACCGGATTGCCGTCGAACCCCACCAGTCCTATCTTACTCGTTTCATTCTCGTTGAGTGTCCGAATGGCATACAGGCACGAAAGTGAAATGAGGTTTGTGGCGAACATGAGTGAGTCAAAACCTGCTGATAACACGCGTTTCATCAGTTCGTCAGCCTGGTCTACTACAACTTTTTGTTGTAGATAGAACACTTTGCTCACCGATTCCTTCCCTGCGTTCTTCATACTTTCGCAGTATCCACGTGTACGTTCTTTCATGTGAATCAGGTTTAGGTCGTAAGCAATAAACGCTGGTCTCTGGTAGCCTGACCGGAGCAGATAGTTGGTTGCGTCGTAGGTGGCTTTATAATTGTTCAATCCCACATAACTAATGTCTGTATCAGGGAAGTAGCGGTCTATGAGTACCAACGGGACATCATTTTTGGCCACGTTGACAAGGTAGCTTTCCGTATCTTCACAGGGGGCTACAATCAGACCGTCCACGCCGCGGTTGATTAGGTTTCCAACTGTTTTCCGCATGCGGTCTGGACGTTCGTCTGAACTACCGAAAAAGACAGTGTAGCCAAAATTGGCAGACATGTCTTCAAACAGACGTGCCAAAGAAGAGAAGAAAGGGTTGGATATGTCTGGTAATACGATGCCGACGACACGCGAACGTCCTCCGCGCAGGCTCTGTGCCACAATATTAGGTCGGTAGCGCATGCTCTCGGCTGTATCCATGATGCGTTTCGCCGTGTCAGCGTTGATGCGGTATTCCTCAGCTTTTCCGTTGAGTACGAACGAAACCAGGGTCGTGGAAACGCCCGCAGCCTCTGCAATATCTTTGATCGATACTTTCTTAATCAGTGGCATTAGCTATAACGATTTAGGTGGTAATGATACTTTTGCAAAAATATGAAAAATAATCGATATTATTGAAATATATTTTGAAAACCAAACTAATATTTACGATTTATTAACATAAATCCCCCTTGTGTCGGATTCCAAAAGTAAGTGTGATTGCCATGATTGCAGGTCTGTGTTTCAAGGAAGTTGCACAACCAGATCGCAATATGCCGATATGCGAGTTCCACTTGTCAGACTTGCTGCGGTAGCTCCAATCGGTGGTCATGGCAAAGAGGGAA
>CAMQBP010000318.1 GCA_946999025.1 uncultured Prevotella sp.
AGTTCTCAAACATGCTGATGTTAGCCTATGACAAGATTAAGGGATGTACCTGTCAGTTGGAAGAAAAGGAAGGATGCTACCATTGCATTCTGACTTATGGTAATCAGTATAGTAGAGATTCTTTCAGCCGCGAGCAGGCCGAGATTCTGTTCGGCAAGTTGGTGGGCGGTTCTAAGTCATGGGAACACATTGAAGGCTCGGTAGGCACTATTGCACAGAATGGTGCTGCAGAGGATAGTGAGCTTGAATTGAAATTTGTTCGCGCACTGCAAACACTGGCTAAAAGCAAGAACTGGAATTTCGAGAAAGTGCCTGATGATGATGCATATCACTATGAGTTGAAGGTTGTCAATGAAGAAACAGATACAGAGGTTCATTATCTCATGAAACCCCAGTTCGAGTTGACCGTCGTATATGGCGTAAAGCACACTACTATACCAGACTTCCAGATCATGTGTAGTTATGCCAAAATAAATGGTGAGGAAATCACTGACCTTGTGAAGATTCCATGGTGGTCGGTTTTCCTTGATGGCTACAAGTTCCATGCATGTGAGCCAAAGATGCGTTTCTATAGCGACCTGGAGAAGCGTGAAGGTATCAAACATGCAAAGCCGCAGCGTATGTTTTCATGGACTATAGCATGGGAAGATATTCAACTTTTTGAATCGGAGAAAGAAGATGAGTTGGGAAATAACTCGGTCACTCGCCTTGGACAACTGCTGGAGGATCCGATGTTAGGGGCTATAAAAGAGACTTGCTACTGGTGCATAAATGATAGTCCTAACTTCTTGTCGAATGGAGGAACACTATACTCAGGTTGTGTTGAAATCAACCCGGATTGTGATGAAAACTTGACCGACTTCTCAACGGATGAAGAGGTTGAGGCAGCATTCGATCAGGGAATAAAATACGATCTACAAGTAACCAAAGGCCTCAGCTCGGCGGATAAAGACGAGTGGATTGGTTTCTGGCGTAGATACAATCTCATCCAGTTCTTCTCTGACAGACAGACGGAGGAAACGCCTAATACTGTAGAAACTGCAGTTAATCGGGACGAGATAAAAGAACTTTATCCGGGAATGGAGGACATTGTAGATGTCTTGCTCGACAACAATGTGCCATTTAGCCATGACGGAATCTTCGAGTTAACGGATGAAGACAATGCAGTCATTGCAAGTGCGGCCATGATCATTGACAATCCTAAGATTGCCATTGATCCGTTCGACGAGCATGACAAAACTGTCTTTGCAGAAAAAGGTTATAAGACAATTTCACAAGACGAATTTACTATAGAACTAATAAAATAATATATACATGAGACTGTTTTTATCAGAAACATTCTTTGATGCTGTTTTTAAACTGCCGAAGAAAATACAAGACAAGGTAGTGTCGTTTCAGAGAAAATTCCGTGAGAACCCTACTTCCGCTGGAATACACTTGGAGCCCATCTCTCAGTTCAAGAACTCGACACTTCGAACGGCAAGGGTTGATGACAACTACAGAGTTGTTGTCGGTGTGCTTGACGGAGAGAATTATTCTTTGCTTTATGTGGGAGATCATGAGGATGCATATCGTTGGGGTATAAACAAGCGATTTGTGTGGAATGAGCATACTCAGGCTTGCCAACTCATTACTATTGAGGAAAGGCAAGAGGAGGTGGTCGTTCCACAGGAACAGGCATACAATGGGCCTGCTTACTTTGAAGGCGTAACAGAAGAAAAACTTCTTAAGATAGGTGTTCCAGAGGAGGCTATAGCAAGAGTCTTGAATATTAAGTCTCTTGATGATCTTGATTTGATGGAAGCTATTCTTCCTGTTGATGCCTACGAGAACATCTTCAACATAATAGATGGCGAGGATATTGATGCCATTATCGCATCAATAGAAGAAGGTCAGGCGAAGGAGATTGAAGATAAATTGCTAAGTGACAACAACAAACGTCGGTTTGTTGAAATCACAGATGATGATGCTCTACAGCGTATCATTGAGCAAGACATGGACAAATGGCAGATTTTCCTTCATCCTTCTCAGCGAAAGCTCGTTAATGCAGAGTATAAAGGCACAATGAAGGTCAGTGGTGGGGCTGGTACAGGCAAGACAATCGCAGCATTGCATAGACTTAAGCATCTGTGCGAGAATCCTAACGCAAAGGTCCTTTTTACTACTTACACAAAGACTTTGAGCATAAACATTGCTGACTCTATTGAAAAACTTGGCGTCCCAAGAAACAAGTACACTCTCAACAATATTGACAGAGTGCTGCTTGATACTGCCGAGAAGTACAAGGTTAAGGAAGGGTACAAAGTGTTGGATTATAGCGGCGACGAGGAGTCATTGAAGCTGTGGCGTGAGGTTCTTGAGACTGAAGTTACAGAGTTTGATGAGCAATTCCTTTATGATGAGTATATAGATGTCATCGTATACTTTGGAAATAAGGATGTGAAGCAGTATATGATGCAGCCTCGTGTTGGACGGGTTAAGGCATTAAGCCGTAAGCAACGTATCGAGATTTGGAAACTCGTGGAAAAGTACGTTGAGCTCAAACAGGAGAGAAGGGTTGTTGATCGGCTTGAACTCTTCAATGAG
>CAMQBP010000319.1 GCA_946999025.1 uncultured Prevotella sp.
AATACGGTTTCTCCAAGGAGTTTACCGTCAATGTAGTGCGTCCTGGAAAGACTGGCGCAGACGAAATTAAAGCCATGATGGAGGACTTCAGGAAGAACCCGCCGACAGAGCTTGGGGGTTCAAAGGTCGTTGTTTGGAAAGACTACCATACGCTCGAGCAGCGTGATATCAATGGAACCGTCTCCAAACTTGACATGCCAGACACCAGCAATGTGCTACAGTGGTTCTGCGATGATGGCACCAAGGTGAGTGTTCGCCCATCGGGTACTGAGCCTAAAATAAAGTTCTATCTGGAGGTAAAAGGCACGATGAAATGCGCCGGATGCTACGAACGTTGCGATGCAGAGGCCAATGAAAAAATCAATGCCATCAAGAAAAGCCTGCATCTTGATTAATCCAAGAAACGAATTGAGCTTCCTTCACAGGAGGCTCAATTTGTTGCTTCGCATTCTATGTCATTGAGTTTGGCAACCAAAGTCAACGAGTTTGACCGCTAAAGTCAATGAGTTTAGACAGCAAACCCATAGAGATTGGAATCCAATCTCTATGGGTTTATATTTAACTATCATTCAGATAGTTACAGATTAAGATTATATTGTTTTCTATTAATTAGAATGTTCAGCTATCTCCTTCTGCGCACATTCTGTGCAGATGCCTTTGTAATATAGCTGAATCTCATCGACAATATTTCCCTGAATGTTTCTATTCTGAACAAGTTTCGGTGCATCTTCTTCAGGCATATCTATCACCCTTTTGCATTTCTTACAATAAAAATGCACATGGGGCTCTACACATCCATCATAACAAACACGATGCTCATCAATGGTTATCATTTGAGCAGCTTGATGTTCTGAAAATAAACGCAGCGTATTATAAACGGTAGTCCTGCTTAGAGTTGGAATTTTGGGACACAAACCTTTATAAACATCCTCTACTGTTGGATGGGTATGATTCTCCATCAGGAACTCCATGATGGCCAAACGCTGTGCAGAAGGGTGTACACCAGCTTCGATTAACTTATTATATGCTTTGTTTTCTGATGTCATGTTCGTACTATTTTTGAAAGTGCAAAGATACAAAAATCAAAACAATTACAAGCATAAGAACAAAAAAGAATGGTGAAATCTTGCTGACTTCACCATTTTTCTGTTTTAAATGTTACTTTCTTTGTTCAGAAAAGACATCCATAAAATCAGAAATAGGAACTAACATTTGTTCTCCTGTTTCCATATTTTTAAGCGTTATCTTATTTTCCTTCATCTCGTTCTCACCAGCTATCGCCACGAATGCGATTTGTTTTGCGTTGGCATAACTCATCTGCTTCTTCATCTTAACCGCGTCCGGATACATTTCTGCGCTAATCCCATGGTTGCGAGCCTCATTAACCAAAGGCAAACAGTAAGCCGTCTCTTTTTCGCCAAAATTGATGAAAAGAATTTGAGTAGAATTGGTTGTCGCTTTTGGATACAAGTCCAAGTCGTTCAACACGTCATGAATACGGTCGGCACCAAACGAGATTCCTACCCCACTCAATCCAGGCATACCAAAAATACCCGTTAAGTTGTCGTAACGACCGCCGCCAGTAATGCTGCCGATAGAAACATCCTTAGCCTTTACTTCAAAAATAGCACCAGTGTAATAGTTAAGGCCTCGCGCCAAAGTCAAATCAAGTTGTATCTCGTTATGAAGCTGCATCGATTTCAATACATCCAAGATATAGGCAACTTCTTCCACGCCCTTCAGTCCTACCTGACTGTCTTTCAGCACATTTTTGATAACGTTGAGCTTTTCTTCATTTGTTCCTTGAAGAGATATGATGGGTTGCAACTTATCGATGGTGTCTGGAGAGATACCAGCGTTTGCCAACTCTTCGTTGACATTTTCCAAACCTACCTTGTCCAATTTGTCGATGGCAACTGTGATGTCTACTATTTTATCCGCCGCGCCAATTATCTCAGCAATTCCCGTGAGTATTTTCCTGTTATTGATTTTAATGATTACTCGCACGCCAAACCTTTGGAACACCTCATCCACGATTTGCATCAATTCCACCTCATTGAGCAAGGAATCTGATCCCACCACGTCGGCATCGCATTGATAAAACTCACGATACCGACCCTTTTGAGGTCGATCGGCTCGCCAAACGGGTTGAATTTGGTAACGCTTAAAAGGGAATTGGAGTTCATCATGATGCATGACAACATAACGAGCGAATGGTACTGTCAAGTCATACCTAAGTCCTTTTTCACAAAATTGCGATGCAAGTTTCAACGTATTTCTTTCCACAAGCTCTTTGTCGTCAATCTTTCGGAGGAAGTCACCCGAATTAAGAACCTTGAAAAGCAGCTTGTCTCCTTCCTCACCGTATTTGCCCATCAGGGTTTGAAGGGTTTCCAGAGCTGGGGTTTCTATTTGTTGATAACCATAAAGCGAATAAACATCCTTAATGGTGTTGAATATGTAATTGCGCTTAGACATCTCCATTGGTGAGAAGTCTCTTGTCCCTTTGACGATAGTTGGTTTATTAGTCATTTAATTTCTCTTTTATCATTAGTTTCTTACAATCGTTTGATTACGAT
>CAMQBP010000320.1 GCA_946999025.1 uncultured Prevotella sp.
ATGGTATCTGGACGGCACGGCGATTATCATCCTTCTTCAACACATCTGTCAACGTTGCTGGCTTTCCATCAGGCCCCATGGTTCGGCGAACGATTTCAATACCATAACGCTTCACGTCAAACCAGCGCAAGCCCTGATGGAGAGTTTCCATGCGACGGAATCCCAAGACGCACTGTAACATTGTTTCCTGCACGGATCCTTCCGCGTCAATGGCGAATGCTGGATGCAGATGTTTCTTCACGGTTGATGCCATCTTCGATGCGTCATCGTAAGAGTAGGGAACCGATTTGTAGAAAGTCTGAATCTTTTCTGGTGTCAATTTCACATTGGTTTTCACAATGTTGTGCATCCATGCATCCAGGTCGGCCGCAGCCTTGTCATATTGTTTGAGCATGATGTAGGCCTCTGCGCGGTTCAACAGCACTTCGTCCGTAGAGAACACCACGTTCACCGTGTGGGGAAAACCAATTCCCGCAACAGGGTCTGCAATTTCAAACAGTAAAGGCAACTTCCAAATTTGCGCTATATCATAATTGTTACCTCTATGCGAAAACAGTGTATAATAGAATCCACCCCTGCCCCATACATTGGTTGCCTCGAAATCTTCGTTGCTGGAAACGTATGATCCATGTGCGTAACGCTTGTAGTTAGGATACGGACCCAAGTACGCACCAACACTTGAAACATGCGTACTTATCATCAAGTTGGCTGCAACATCTGCCGCAACATAATGCTGCGAGATAGCTTTGAAGTCAGAGGTCATCTCACCCATGGCTTTCCAGTCACGAAGAGTTGATGCCGGATCGCTGCCCAAACACATGTCAGCACACTTCACAGCCTCGTTCCATTTCTCATAATAAAGATAGAAACGGGTAGCGAAAGCGTAGGCCGCCCGCTTGTTGAAGTGATACTTAGGCACGGTATAATTATCCGTCACGATGGGAAGTGCCTCTTTCAAGTCTTGCTCGATGCGCGCATAGACATCAGCAACGGTTCCGCGACTGTGCTTCTCAGTGATGTTTTCCACCTTGTCTGAGTAGTGTATACCCAACGCTTTGCTGCCCGCACTGTAGTTCATGCAGAATTCGTTAACGAGCAAGAAGTGTGCGTAAGCCCGGCAAAGCAATGCCTCTGCTTTGGAGGTCTGCAATGCTTCTGTCTTGGCACCACCCATCTCTTCAATGGATTCCAGTGCCTGGTTGGCGCTTGCAATGGCATCATAACAAGATAACCATAGCCTCATGGGCGACTCATTATCATTCTCCGTCACGTCTTGCCAGAAGTATACCTGGTCGCCAAAGCGGTCACCGTTTGGGTTTTTGTCGCCATAATAGTCAGCATTATCCGACATTGTCTCGTTGATCAACAGATTAGAGGAATGAGGATAGGCTGACACCAATAGATTGGCCACCTTCTTCTCGGTATCAATGGTCGTACGGTTATCTGGCATGGTGTCCAGATACTCACCGCACGAAGACAATGTCAGGGCCGAGAATGTCAAGGCCAATGCTGTATATGTTATTTTATTTGTTTTCATCTTTGCTGTATTTTAGAGTCCTAATCTAAGTGTAAGTGTGAACTGCTTTGGTACCGGAACGGCCACACCACCCGTGTTAAAGAATTCAGGATCCTGCCCGTTCAGCTTGCTGTCTGCATAAAGCAAGAAGAGGTTGGTGGCCTGAAGCTTCAAGGAGAGCGTGTTTACGTTCAAAAACTGGCGCACGCTGTTAGGGAAATCGTACCCCAAAGACAATTCCTTCATACGAATGAAATCTCCCTTGGCGATACGTGCATCCGAATAGTTGTATGCGTTGTAAGCATAAGACAGGTTTCTGTCGTATTGGTTCTGCTGCGCACTTGCTATCACGGGGATGCTGGTTTTTCGCTCATTACCAGACACTTCCCAGCGGTTACGGAACTCCTTAGGCATCGACGAGAGGTCGTCATATACATTGGAGAACACCGGATCCAGACGCACAACGTTACCGAACGAGTAGGTCAAGAACACGTTCAACGTCCAGTTCTTGTATTTAAAGATGTTGCCCAGCGAGCCCACGTCAGTAGGTTCAGCCGACCCTTCATATTTCAAGAACTTCACCTTTTCCGGATCACGTTCCTGGAAGTAAATCCCCGTCGTGGTAACATTGCCATTCTGATCGAGGAAGGTTGGTAATCCTTCGCGGTTCAATCCGCGGAAAGGAACAGAGAACACCGAGCGAACGGGATAGCCTTCCTTGGCAAAACCTGTACCCTGCACCATGTCAATGACGCGAGACAGCGCATTGAGTTCGGTAATCTCGTTGTGCGAATGCGAGTAGATCAGGTTGGTACTCCAAGTAAAGTCCTCCGTCTTGATGTTGGTCGTAGAGAGTGTGAACTCCATACCATTCGACTTCATGGATGCCACGTTGGCATACTGCGGACCATACAACTCGGTGTTGGCGATGCCAATCAAGTCGTAGTTGTTACGCCAATAGAAGTCGGCACTCAGGTTGATGCGATTCTTCAGGAAGCCCAAATCGAAACCAAAGTTCAGCTCGTGCTTTTTCTCATAGGTCAACTC
>CAMQBP010000321.1 GCA_946999025.1 uncultured Prevotella sp.
TTTTGGCATCTTCTTCACAGGTTCAGCCCTGCGCAAGATCATGACTAATGGCATGGATCCGTTCCAGGAAGGTATTGGTGTAGGTAATAGAAACGTTGTATCGTATATCGCTGACGACTATTGGTCAGAAGAGAAACAAAACTGGGATGCCGCCTATCCGCGCCTTGGACTGAAGACAACTGACATCGCCAACAACACAAAACCCAGCACTTACTGGCTGCGAGACGGCTCGTTCATGCGCCTAAAGAATGTTGAATTGGGGTGGAGCTTCAAGTATGGTCGCGTATACATCAGCGGTGTCAATCTGCTTACCTTCTCGTCATTCAAACTATGGGATCCCGAACTGAGTGGGTGGAACGCCTATCCGATGCAGAAAACCGTCAATATGGGTCTTCAGCTACACATCTAATTCATGTCTTACCTTATTATAATAAATATCATTATGACAAACCTATCTAAAATGAAAATACTATCAGATTCCAAGATTGTGAGCAAGATTGTGAGCATGACCCTGCTGTTTTCAGCGGCAACGCTGACAACCTCATGTGACTATCTCGACGTGGTTCCTCCAGAGCAGGCTTCCCTATCTGACGCCACAAAGAGCCATGACCGTGCCATGGGGTTTCTTTTTAGCTGCTATGGTGGGATAGGCGTAGACAACCCTTGTAATTATTTGGGCGAGGTAGCATCGTCCACTGACGAATACACATTACCTTACTCATGGTCGGCAGACGGAATGTGGGACGATTATGCCTGCAACACGGCATCAGCCACTAACCAAAGTTGGGTGTGGGGCACCACCTATCAGTATATCGGCCAGTGCCTGTTGTTCCAAAAAGAACTGGAAAAGATGAGGGGAAACTTTGTTTCCGATGCCGAGAAAAAGGAATGGCTAGCCGAAAGCAAGTTCCTCATTGCCTATTATCACTTTGCCACACTTCGCCGATATGGACCCATCCCCATCACCGACAGCTATGTAGCAATGGATACACCAACCGACCAGTATAACGGAAGGTTCCACTTTGACTATTGCGTGGACTGGATTGCCAAACTGCTGGACGAGGCAGCTGAGGGACTTCCAGCCGTACGTACCAAGAGCGAAGAATGGGGACGCGCCACGTCGACAATGTGCAAGGCTGTGAAAGCTCGTATGTTGCTCTATGCCGCATCGCCCCTATGGAACGGAAAATTCCCATTCCCAACTTGGGAAAACAAGAACTTTGAAACACCTGGCTATGGAAAGAAACTGGTAAGTACCACTTACGATAAAGGCAAGTGGGAGCGCGCTTTACAAGCCAACCTCGAGGCTTTCAGGCTGGCTACAGGCGAGGGCGACCGCAAACTCTACGATGACTTAGACTTTTACAAGCGCAACGAGCTGAAGCTGCCCTATGCCCCGGGTATCAGTGACGGAGACTACCCTACTGCGGAAGACAAGGCCAAGCAAGAAGACTTTCTTAAACGCGTGATGTTGATGCGTTATGCTGTTTCCACCCGAGAGGGCGACGGCAACAAAGAATACATCTGGGCCTCATGGAATATGGGATTTGACATAACCAGCCGCATGCCACACCATATCATCAAACTGAACAACGGCAACTGGCAAAATGGCTGGAGTGGCGTCGCTCCAACGCTCTACACCATTGAACACTTCTACACCAAGGATGGAAAACTGCCAGGGAAAGATAAGAATTTTTCACCGCAAGCAGAATGGTTTACCTCTGCAAACATCGCAGGACGAAAAGATATCATTAATCTCAACGCCAATCGTGAACCACGCTTTTATGCATGGATGGCTTTCGACGGTGGTGACTATGGGTCTGTGTTCCGTGCAGGACAACCGCTAAAACTGCAGATGCGTAATCCAGAAGAACAAGGCTTTAGTACCCAATTCAATCGAGACAACAGCGTGACGGGATATCTCACGCAAAAATATGTTCACCCTAAATACGAATACGGCAACGCGGGTTCTGTAAATAGTGGAACAGCAGCTCCTACCATCCTCTTCAGACTGGCGGAGCTATATCTCAACATTGCCGAATGTTATGCGGCGTTGGACGATGTAGACAACGCTCTCAAATACCTCAATCCTATCCGTGAGCGTGCAGGCATTCCTGATCTAACTAAAGCAGATGTTACTGCCGACATGACCATCACAGACTGGGTTCGCAACGAGCGGTTCATAGAGTTGTGGAACGAAGGTCAGCGGTTCTTTGACGTCAGACGGTGGTGTGAAGGAGAGAAATACTTCTCGGCAGGCAAGCGAATGGGACTCAATGCCGAGGTAACCAAGCCGACGTTCGAGGAATTCAATGTTCCCACCAAGCCCAAGCATCCGTTTGTCTGGAGCAACAGAATGTATCTCAACCCAGTATTCTATAATGAGGTCTATAAAAACCCACAGATGGTTCAAGCACCTGGATATTAATGATTATATAATATATAATAAATAAAAATATGAAAAAAATAATTTTAGCAGGACTTTGTGGCATGATGCTTTTATTTGGATCATGTGAAAGCTATGACAACATCGTACCAGAGAAGTATAATAAGATTATCTCA
>CAMQBP010000322.1 GCA_946999025.1 uncultured Prevotella sp.
AGATGTGCAAGAAATGTCGTACATTTGCCCAATGCAAAAGTGCCAAAATTACTTTCCTGTTCCGCTGACATGCCATTTTTTCATCTTCCTGTTGCTGTTGATGCTCTGTGGATGCGAAAATGAAAAGACACAGGTACGCACGCCTTGGGGCACCACGTTGGGCACCGATACGGCCAATGTGAGCCAGGGTTTCTCGCTGGATGACATCATCGGAAACGGCGAATTGATTATGTTGACCATCAATGGCCCCGAGACTTATTACGACTATCGTGGGCGTGGCATGGGATTACAGTATTTGCTGTGTGAGCAGTTTGCCCGACAGTTGGGCGTTTCCTTGCGGGTAGAGTTGTGCAAAGACACCACGGAGTTGGTTAACAGACTCGAGCAAGGTGACGGCGACATCATCGCTTTTCCCCTGCCCAGAACAGACAAACGCTTGCTGTACTCGGGGCCTTCGGCTGATTCGTTGAAAACACAGTGGGCGGTAAGGAAAGACAATGAGGCGCTTGCCGACACGCTGAACAACTGGTTCAGTCCGAAACTCATTGCCCAAGTTAAGCAAAGAGAATCTTTCTTGCTGTCCACCCGCAGCGTTACCCGTCATGTTTATTCACCCATGTTGAACCGTTCGCAGGGTGTCATCTCCCATTACGATCATTATTTTCAGCAGTATGCACCCATGGCCAGATGGGATTGGCGCTTGATGGCGGCTCAATGTTATCAAGAGTCTACCTTCGACCCTCAAGCCCGTTCGTGGGCCGGCGCGCTGGGATTGATGCAAATCATGCCCGGAACGGCGGCGCATCTGGGTCTTTCGTTGGCCGACATTCATGATCCGGAGCAAAATATAGCGGCCGCAGCCAAGTATTTGCAAGAGCTCAGTACCCATTTTCAGGATGTGAGAAACGTGCAGGAACGCCAGTATTTCGTGCTGGCCAGCTACAATGGTGGCTCTTATCATGTGCGCGATGCGATGGCGTTGACTCGGAAAAACGGCGGCAATCCGCATAGTTGGAATCACGTTTCAGAATATATTTTGAAGTTGTCTGACCCTCGTTACTATCGTGACCCGATTGTCAAGCATGGCTATATGCGTGGTTCAGAGACGGTTGACTATGTCAACAAAATCCGTGCTCGCTATGCGCAATACAGAGGTGTGGCCAAGGGTGGAATCGGTTTTTATAGCATCCAGAAACCTTCCAGGGCCAAGCGCAAGCATCGCTTCAAGCTCTGAACATGCCATAATGAGTTGCCGTAGGGGCGTGATTTATCACGTTCCGCCCCTTTGCGATTGGCAAATCACGACCGTACGGTTTGACGGAGCGTGATGAATCACGCCCCTACGGTTTCCTTTATCAAAAACACAGCATTTTCAAACACAATGCCTTTGACGGCCAAATGCATTGCCATTGGCGGTCAAACTCTTAGCTATTAGCAGCCAAACTCAATGCAATTGGATGACGGGCTGAATGGCTTTCAGAGTGAAAGGATTAAGTACTTGGTTTTCAGGATGTAACGGATTTTGTTGGTGTTACCTCCCTTGTTCGTCAATGTCCATCCCTGTTTTATGCTTCGGCCGCTTCTGTTTGGATGGCTTTCCTGTTGGATTGTGCTTGTCTGCGGGCTTCTATCGATCCATATACATAGTAGTTGACGTAGATGCCAACCGTTAGGAAGGCGGCGCAAATGAAGTAGATGAGGATGCAGGTGCCGTAGGTGAGCACGGGGAAGTAGGTTGGAAGGGTGTTTGGGTCACCACTCTGCACGCCCATTTGTGACAGGGTGCTGGCCATGAACATGATGTAGACGGGCATGAGGAGAATGAGCGTGAGGAAAAAAATGACGATTCCATATAAGAAAAAGGTGGAAACGATGAACCCAATGCGGCGCAGTCCGGTTCGGTAACCACCCAGCACATGCGTTTTGAACTTGGCCTCTTTCTCCTGAATGTATCTCATGGAAGAATAGGCAAAGGGTGCCATGGCGATGAGAATGATGAGCCAGGCCACTGGAACGAGCCATGCCTGCAAGCCCATTCCGGCCGTGCCGACAGCCGCTGGTGCGGGTTTTTGCCCATAAGAGATGGACAGCGTCGCAGCAAGTAGCAGCAGGGAAACGATGCCCATGACAACCACATAGGCCAACTGAAGTTTGGCAATGCGCTTTAGGTTGCAGGCAAAGCCGTTCTCGTTGAGCAGGGTGGTGGTACGAGCCATGTACCATACCGACGCACAGAGCAGCAGCACGTTGAACAAACCGAACGTGACCAACTTGCCCGTGGGTAAGCTGTTGCCCATCGTGTGCATGGCGTTGGTGAGGCCAAAGGCCAGGTATGCGCCCCCAATGACGGAGAACACCAGCAGCGACAGCCAGTTTTTACGCAAGATGGTCATGACGTTTGAGCAGAAAAGAAGGTATCCGGCCTTGATGCAGCCCGATATGCTTCTGTTTTTATAGAGATCGTTTTCCATATTCGTTTGATTGATTTACGTTGTTATCGTTCTTCTTTTAAATTCGCTGCACGCAATGGCCGTGGCAATG
>CAMQBP010000323.1 GCA_946999025.1 uncultured Prevotella sp.
AAATGAATAATTCGTAACTTTGTCGGCAAGAATATTTATAATCAACAGATAAGCAGATCATGAAAATAGCGATTGTTGGCGCAAGTGGCGCAGTAGGTCAGGAGTTTTTACGCATTTTAGAGCAGCGGAAGTTCCCGTTGGACGAGCTCGTACTGTTCGGTTCTCAGCGCAGTGCCGGTACAACATACTCGTTTCGGGGCAAAAACCATGAAGTAAAGCTCTTGCAACATAATGATGACTTTAAAGACATAGACATCGCCTTCGTGTCAGCCGGCGGTGGCACCTCGAAAGAATTTGCCGACGCCATCACCAAGCACGGTACCGTGATGATTGACAATTCCAGCGCATTTCGCATGGATGAGGACGTTCCTTTGGTGGTGCCTGAAGTGAATGCGGAAGACGCTTTGAAACGTCCGCGCAACATCATTGCCAATCCCAATTGCACCACCATCATGATGGTGGTGGTACTGAAACCCATCGACGACCTGAGTCACATCAAGCGGGTGCGCATCTCGTCCTACCAGAGTGCCAGCGGTGCCGGTGCTGCAGCCATGGCCGAGCTGCAACAGCAATACAAGGAACTGGTGGAAACAGGCAGCGTGAAGACCGTCAGCAAGTTTCCACATCAGTTGGCATACAACGTGATACCGCAAATAGACGTCTTCATGGACAACGGATATACCAAGGAAGAAATGAAGATGTTCAACGAGACACGCAAAATCATGCACTCGGATGTCAAGACCAGTGCAACGTGCGTGCGTGTATCATCGTTGCGTTCGCACTCAGAATCGGTATGGCTGGAGACCGAACGCCCACTATCCGTTGAAGAGGTGCGACAGGCTATTGCCGCTGCACCCGGATGCGTGGTGAAGGACGACCCAACCCAAGCATCGTACCCCATGCCTTTGGAATCGGCCGGACATGATGACATCTATGTGGGCAGGATTCGTAAAGATTTGGCCGACGACAACGGCATGACGCTATGGTTGACAGGTGACCAAATCAGAAAAGGAGCGGCTCTCAATGCCGTGCAGATTGCCGAATACCTCATCAAGGTGGGCAATGTGAAATAAAAAACAAAAGCGTTTAATCGCAGACGAACGCACATCCCTTGCACATCGCATTAGCAGGCAGTAGAAAGAGCATTGCTTTTGACGGTCAAACCCAAAGAGTTTGACCGTCAAAAGCAATGACTTTATTCCCTAATCCCATTGATATTGGAAATGAACGTTCTACCCCAAGGGAATACTGGGGTATCTTAGCTTTGTCATTTTCTCAAAACAAGTGAGCAAACTATCGAAGAGTTCAATGAAAAAGCTAATCACTCCCCTCCCTTTCGGGGAGGGGTTGGGGGAGAGGCTTTCACTCTTTCACCGCAACACACTCCACCTCTACCAATGCCTCTTTGGGCAGCGTGCGAACGGCAACGGCCGAGCGGGCAGGATAAGGCTCTGTGAAGAATTGTGCATACACTTCGTTCATGGCACCAAAGTTGGCCATGTCAGATAGATACACCGTGGTCTTAATCACCTTGGACAAATCCAGGCCAGCAGCCTTTAATACCGCTTTTGCATTAAGTATGGATTGACGGGTTTGCCCCTTGATGCCACCCACTGGGAATTTTCCTGTAGAAGGGTCAATTGGTAATTGACCAGATGCAAAAACAAAGCCATTGGCCTCGATGGCCTGGCTGTACGGTCCCACTGCAGCAGGTGCCTTTTCTGAATGGATAGATTTCATGATTGATAGTTTTAAGTAATTACTACGCAAATTTACACATAATTATTGAAAACAAAAAGGGAGAGCCTTGAAAAGACTCTCCCTTTTATGTTTACGACTAATATGACTGCTTTACTCGGCAATACAGATGGTCACACGGTTCTTATTGTTCTGTGCGAATGGCTGTACGCGAGCGCCCTTCGAATCAGAGATGATTCGGTCGGCTGCAATGTTGTATTTCTCTTTCAAGGTCTTTACGACAATCTGTGCACGAAGACGACCTAAACGATCGTTGATGCGATTGTTGCCAGTACCGGCATCAGCATAACCCGTAACAGATACCTTTGTATTGGGGTTGGCATTGAGGTAGTCAACCATCTCTTTGATCTTGTTTGCTTCTGTAGCACGAATCTTAGCAGAATTGATCAAGAAGAACACATCACGACGGAAAGGCTCTACTTTCTTTTCAACCACTTCTTCTTTAACCTCAGGTGCTGGTGCTGGGGCAGGTGCCGGAGCAACATGCTCTTCAACAACTGGCTCTGGTTCTGGCATAGGCTCTGTCTTCTTATAAGTCTTGCCCAAATTGATGCGGAATCCAGCCAATGCATTGAAGTACCAGTCAGGGTTGTCGGCTTTCTTAGAATTGTACTTATCGCTGAGAATGTTGGCATTACCTTCAATCAAGAAGCTGACGGCGTCACCCAAACGGAAAGCCAACTCAACGCCACCACGTCCGAAGGGACGAACCTTTGTTCCATCCCAAATATAACGCATGTGAGTGGTTTTTGCAATGGCTAAAGCTTCAT
>CAMQBP010000324.1 GCA_946999025.1 uncultured Prevotella sp.
TTTACCAGCTATCTAATACATAGCGTTCATCTATAATCATGGGAAATAGGAAATTCTGGGGGTGTGATTCCCATTTTTCCATTTCCCATTTTCATTTCCTGTTTCCGCTGATAGCGGCGGAACGTGATAATTCACACCCCACTAACTGCTGATATGGAAAACCTGATTGAGCAACTAAGAAATAATTTTACATGCCCTCGAAATACGAGCTTATTTGCAACCAACCGCAAGGTTGATGGCAAATACGCAAGATATGAGCGATTTTTACAACTTATTGAACAATAAATAGTTATAGATTTTAGTGCGTTTTATCCCTCAAATTTGATGCTGGTTTCCCTCCAATAGCATGCTTATTGAACACCAATATGCATGCTATTGCGTTCTAATAGCATGCCAATAGTATGGCTAAAACATACAAATAACACGATAAACTGCCTGTTTTGATGCTGTAAAGTATGACTTTTTAGCTTGATAGACCACCAAAAAGTCACCATCAGCGGATAATTTTTTTCTATTTCAAAACTTGAAAATTTTGAAATATATCAACAAAACGAGTTCTTATGTTGTCAAGTCCTCATCGCGTTGAAACTACAAGTGAGCTGTCAATTGTCCAGCTGTCACCATGCAGCTTCACCCCAATTTCACCGTTTGAAAACACTTCTAAGCACAAACCAGCCGTGCATCACGAGAGATGGCACATAGCCATAATGCGACGCCATGACGTGAAAACGTTCTTTGAGCGATGCTTGGTGGTTTTGATTGGTCATGCCGCCATCCAGGTAATTCGCCACCACAGCCTGCACATTGCGCAATGGCAAGTGCCTACGGGCTGCTTCTTTCATGATTCGTATGCACCAATCAACATCGGCAGAATAGCGATACTTCGTCAGGTAAGGCGTAACCTTGGCAATGTCGGTGCGTGCATAAAAAGCCTGATGGCACACCAACATGCCGTGTAAAAACGAACGCCAGGTGAGATGGCGCGGTGGCGTCAAGCGTCGACGGCGCACAAATTCTCCCTTGTCATCAACGATATGGGTGTCACCATACAGCACGGCGGGCAAGACATCGTATGCGCCCACGCTACCAGCCACAAGCTCCAGCGTGTCGTTTGCCGGAAAGCTGTCGCCGGCATTGAGAAACAGTACATAGTTGCCTGTTGCCCTCTGCAAGCCTTTGTTCATAGCATCATACAAACCATGGTCTGGTTCTGAAGCCACCACCACCTCGTGTCCAGTTTCCATCTCGGCAGAAAGTGCGGCGTAACGCTTTGCCATTTTCACCGTTTGATCCGTAGAAGCACCATCAACAATCAAGTGTTCTACCTCTTTATATCTCTGTTTCAGCACACTGTCAAGCGTTCTTTGCAATTCGTTTTCTGCCTGATAGGTGCATGTGATGACGCTGAATTTTATCATATCTTTTTTTGTTTTGGGAGTTACTGGGAGTTACGAAGGAGTGAACGGGAGTTAACAGACGATAGTTTTTCCGTGCAGAAAGTCTCATGTCCGATAACTCCTATTAACTCCAACTAACTCATGATAACTCCGCTCTCTTTTTGTTTTGGGAGTTAATGGGAGTTACGAGGGAGTAATCGGGAGTTAACAGACGATAGTTTTTCCGTGCAGAATGTCTAATGTCCGATAACTACCATTAACTCCAACTAACTCCCAATAACTCCAGCTCATTACCTTCTGCCTTCCTCCATTGCCTCTTGGTAAACCTCCAGATAGCGCTTTGCCACATGCTGTTGCGCATAAGCAGTTTGCACTTTATGGATGCACCGCCTACTCAGTTCCGCACTATTCGTATCTTTGTCTAATATCCACGCGATGCCTTCGGCCAACGATGCAGCATCTTTGTAGCGAGCTACATAGCCGTTTTGCAAATGATCAATCATCTCGGGTATGCCCCCCACGTCAAATCCAACACAGGGTACGCCACACGACATGGCCTCCATGATGGTATTGGGGAGATTTTCTGACAGAGAAGGCAGTACAAATACATCCACTGCATTGTACACGTCCACTATTTTCTTCGTGTCATTGACATATCCAAGCGAATAAGTTGGCAAGCTAAAAGCATCTTTCAACTCTTCCGCATGACCGCCTAACATCACCAATCCCACCTTGTTTTTCATTTCAGGGTGAGCAGCTACAAGTTGGTTACAGGCCTCAATGAGGTACTGAATGCCCTTATTTTCGTTCGTAATGCGCTGTGACGCGAACAAAACAAGCTGTTGATCGCTGGGCAATCCCAACCGCCTGGCAGCCGCTACCTTATCGTTAGGCGTAAAGAGGTGGGTGTCGATAGGATTCGGAATGGTTGTCACCACATGGTTTTGCAATAGTCCGCTTGCCTTTGCCTGTGCGGCAAGCCAGTTGCTACATGCCACAAAATGGATGTTGCCCGATGCATATACCTTTTGTTTTTGTTTCCACACCCTGTGCGAGAGGTCGTTTTGTGAGCCATGATGGGGCAGATACATGCAGTTGCCACACTGCGTTTGAAAGTTCTGGCACGCCAG
>CAMQBP010000325.1 GCA_946999025.1 uncultured Prevotella sp.
GACGTATTGCAAAGTCTCCATGGCTTGCTATAAGGAATAAAAATGCAGCCAAATCAACCCAAGAAGGTGTGTACATAGTTTTTATATTTTCTTCAAATTTAAAAAATATGTACATATCTCTAAATCAAGGAATAGCAAACTCAAAAGGTGATGTTGAAAAAAATCGTGATCACATCAGGGAAAAACTTGATCTAAAAAGCGACTATTTTCATTGTAGTAATGATATCAGTGTTGAAAATGAAAGTTACAAAAAAGCGTCCATATATGACTATCCATGGGAATTGTTTGACGATGAAATTGCTGAGAGGATTTTATTTGCGTATTCCAATGCCTACAATTCATATTTGCAGTCAAAAGGTTCCATCTCCAATACTAGTCAACAATTTGTAAACGATGTGATAAGAGGGGAAGTAAGAGGGGAAGATAAAGATATTAGGTTATCTTCTACCAAGCTGATTGATGTAATATTTTCCACAGGTCTAATATACTCAGCTTTGCTCATCAAGCGCTTTGCCTTTTCGCTGATGTCTAAGCGATTCCTCATTCTGAGTGGTCTGGCTGGTTCAGGCAAGACGCAGCTGGCCATTACTTTCGCACAGGCAATGGTGAAGGATGAAGAGGAGCAGATGAAGGTGGTGGCTGTGGGTGCCGATTGGACAAACCGAGAGCCGCTTTTGGGTTTCCCCAATGCGCTGCAAAAGGATGTGTATGAGAAGCCCGAAAGTGGCGTTCTTGATCTGCTGATTGAGGCTGAGAAACATCCCGAGAAGCCTTATTTCCTGATTCTCGACGAGATGAACATGAGCTATGTGGAGCGCTACTTTGCCGACTTTCTCTCGGCCATGGAGAGTGGCCGGAAGATTCCGCTGTGGGATGGTAAAGACGATGGCGTGCCCGCATCGGTAGGCTTGTCGGATAATCTCTTCATCATCGGCACCATCAATGTGGACGAGACCACTTATATGTTCTCACCCAAGGTGTTGGATCGCGCCAATGTGTTAGAGTTTAAGATTTCGGCTGACGAGATGATGCAGTTCCTTTCTGCGAAGAAGAAGGTGGACCGCGACAAAGTGAAAGGCATGGCGGCTGATATGGCTGAAGAGTTCGTGCGCTTGTCCAAGGATGGCTAGTTAGCAGATAGCAGTCTGGCCGACAAGGTGCTCGGGCGTTTCTTCCAGATATTGAAGAAGGTGAACGCTGAATTCGGCTATCGCACGGCGACAGATATCTATCGGTTCATCAGCAATGCTCAGAAGTATGACGATGCTCCTGCCGACGGCCGGATGAGCGACAATCAGATCATCGACTGTGCCATCGTGCAGAAACTGCTGCCCAAACTGCATGGTTCGCGAAAGAAGCTCAGTGATGTGCTCACGGCTCTTTGGTGTGAGTGCTTCAAGGAAGGAGAGATGGAAAAGGAAACCGTCACCTTTACAGAGGAGAAAGCCAACAGCGCCCTCTTTCCACTCACGGCCGACAAAATTCTGCGCATGCACAAGGCGGCAGAGGCCAACGGATTCGCTTCATTTGCTGAAGCATAAGTTTCCTTTTAAGGATGATTCCACTACGATGAGATAATGCTACAGAACATCAACCATATTCATATCGAAGTCAGCCACGACTTGGGGCTTGATATCTACCCGCAATCGGAGAACGCACAACTCTTCGAGGAGACCGTGCCGGCCATTGGTCAGCCACGCTTTCAGTTGGTGGAAGGGGCGAAATATGAATATGAATTCTCGGCGGGGGCGCAGTTCAAGAAAAACGAGATAGTGAGCCATTCGCGTGGAAAACACAAGTCGATGGGCGTGCTTACCACGGGCATCTATGTGGGCACACTCCATCTCGACATCTTCGCCATCGATGCCAATGGAGCACTCCTGCTGGACGAGAAGATAGGTCATGTGCCCCTTGAAATCAGTTCAGTAAAAACCAGTTATGAGGACGACTACCGCATGATGCTCTCCGATATTGCCGATGCCTATACCGACTTGGTGCTGCAACAGGGTTCGCCAGTGACGCAACGGCTTGAGGTGGACGACAACACGGATCCGCAGACGCTCTATCAGCGGTTCTGCTTTGTGCGCGGCATCATTGAGAGTGAGGCTTTTCAAGACGCCATGCACAAGATAATGTCGGCACCGGTGCGCAAATGGGCCGATGCCACTACGCGAAGGAGCATTGTGAACACCCGACGGCTGTCACGCAAGAACATCCGCGATGTTGCGTCGGCCTCAGACCGAATCCCGCTGCCCGAAGCGCTGAGAAAGGCATTTCCGCAGGGGCTGACCACCGTGCCGCGAATGATAGAGAGCGAGAGCCATATAGACTCGATTGACAACGGCGCCAACCAGTTTGTGAAGTTCGCCCTTCGCACATTCGAGATGTTCTGCTCGGATCTGTATGAGAAGAAGAATGCTACAGCACGACTGAAAGACGAGGTGTCGGTGACGAAGGAAAAGATCAACGAATACCTGGACTCGCAGTTTTTCAGATTGGTGTCGTCGCCATCAC
>CAMQBP010000326.1 GCA_946999025.1 uncultured Prevotella sp.
CCACTGGATGCTTTAAAAACAGTTTGTATAGTTCAGAAATATCCATACCTTCTTTATTATGATTGATCAATGATCAATCTGTTTCAATTGCAAAGGTAATTGAAATCACATTGTTGACAAAGCATAACCTGTAATTTCATTCACTTGTTTCGGAGGGAGGGTAATTAATAGCCCCCACCTTTAATGAAAACACCGTGTGTTTGAGTCTTTACATCATGTTACTTTTAGTATCTTTTCATCATTTTTTTGATTCGGCGAATTCAAAAAAAAGTGATTTCAAGGATAATCAAATCAAGGAATATCAACATAAAATAGAATCAAGAACAAGAAAAAAGTTGGGATTTAGAACATCACTTGAGTCCTTTTAGTTAAATTTGCAAACGTAGTTGCGTTTTGAAGTTGAATCTATTATATAAGAAAATGAAAAGCATTTGAAATGTTTTCATTACCTCTGCCACAGCTTGGCGTACCCTTGGTGTAATCTTGCAAAAAAATAAATCAATATGATTAATAACGATAGAGGTCAAAGCCTAATAAGCAAATATGTCTGGGTGATAGAAACAATCTATCGCAGCCGCAAGATTTCGTTCAAAGAGCTGAATGAACGATGGCTTCGTGATACGGACATAAGTAGAGGTGTGGATATTCCAAAGCGCACCTTTGATAACTGGCGACATGTTATTTGGGACATGTTTGGAATCAACATCGTCAATGAGAACCGCGGTGAGTACCGCTATTACATTGAGAACGAGGAAGACTTTAGTAAGAATGGGCTCCGTTCATGGTTATACAACACATTCTGTGTCAGTAATGCTTTAGCGAATAGCCAGAGTATCAAAGATCGTATTATACTTGAATATGTACCTTCAGGTCAAGAGAATCTTCAGCCCATTATCGAAGCCATGAAAGAGAACCGTGTCCTTAACATGACCTACCATAGTTATTGGAAGGACGAAGAGAATAACTTCGACGTGCAGCCATACTGTGTAAAGCTGTTCCGTCAGCGATGGTATATGGTAGCACGCAGTACCTATTCATATTACTATAAGAAAGGGCCACGCATCTATTCTCTTGACCGCATCAAATATCTTCATGCAACAGAAGAGACATTTGAAATGCCGAAGGATTGGACAGCCAATGACTTCTTTGATGGCTGCTTTGGCATCATTGCAGAACAGTCTGTCAAGATACAACTTGTAAAGTTGAAGGCTCTGCTGGACAGGCGAACTACATACGTGACTTGAAGATGCACGAGACTCAGGAAGAAATAGAGCGAAACGAAGAATATAGCATCTTCACCTTCAATCTTCGTCCAGAGTTTGACTTCCTGCAAGAACTTCTTTGGAATGGCGAGGACATGGAAGTGCTGGAGCCTATTTGGCTTCGTAAGGAAATTGCCGGAAAGATTAAAAGAATGTGGAACAAATACAAAGAGGACAAATAATTGAAAGATTTTGCAGTAATAGATTTCGAAACGGCTAATAATGAACGTTCTTCGGTTTGTTCCGTTGGAATAGTCATTGTCCGAAATGGAGAGATAGTAGATAATTTCTACTCACTCATTCAGCCAGAGTCAAACTATTATAACTACTGGTGCAGTCAGGTACATGGTCTATGCAGCGAAGATACGGATGAAGCTCTCATCTTCCCAAAGGTATGGAAGCAGATAGAACCTTTGATTGAGGGCCTGCCACTTGTGGCTCACAACAAGTCTTTCAACGAGGGATGTCTGAAAGCTGTGTTCCGTGTCTATCAGATGGATTATCCTGAGTATGAGTTTTATGACACACAATGTGTCTCACGGCGTGTTTTTCCAGATTTAGAGAATCACCAGTTGCATACAGTGGTAGCAGAATGTGGTTATCAGTTAGAGAATCATCACAACGCACTGGCCGATGCAGAAGCCTGTGCATGGATTGCAAGAGAGATCTTATAAATAGAAAAGACAAATCATTATGGCAGAAAATAAAATTGAATTAAAATCAGTTAGCGAACTTCTGGGAATGAAGTTCTTTATACCGTCGTATCAAAGGGGATACAGGTGGACAGAACAGCAGGTGAAGGACTTGCTGGAAGACATTTGGGAATTTTCAAAAAAGAAAAAGCAGGAATATGAGTTCTATTGTTTGCAACCACTTGTCGTAAAATGTATGAATAATAACGATAAACAAAAAGCCCAATTAAACATCAATGAAGAATGGTATGAGGTGATTGATGGGCAACAGCGTTTAACTACCATGTTTTTAATTCTGTCTTCATTAAAAGAAGCCATTAGTATATTAGGGTTGCCTACAGATTTATATGAATTGAAATATCAAAGGGAGTCCAAGGACTTTAATGTCACTAGCTTTCTAAATAATATTTCAGCAAGTAATGCAATAAATGATTCATACATAGATTTTTTCTACATGAGCTCAGCTTTCAAAATTATTGATAGTTGGTTAAAGAGCAACAAAGTTAATAAAGGTAATTTTTGCAATGCGTTATTAAAACTCGACATAAACGA